>JALTEW010000415.1 GCA_027073795.1 bacterium
CTTCAAAGGTATCAACATAGCGGGGGATATTCAGATTGAATTCGGTTTCCTGAATCTCTTCCAGCGTAGCCAAATGCGAGTATTTTTCGCATTCCTTGAATTCCCTGAATGTCGAGACGATCTTTTCGATATCCTCATCCCGCAGGCGGTTCTGCTTTTTGCCGCTCTCGAACTCCCGGCTTGCGTCGATAAAGAGAACATGCTTGTCCCGGACGCTTTCTGCCTCCTCCCATGATTTCCGACCCTTGTTGAAAACGAGAATGGCCGCCGGGATGCCTGTGCCGTAGAAAAGTTGAGATGGAAGCCCGATAACCGCCTCAAGGATATTCTCCTCGATGAAATGCTTGCGGATGACGCCTTCCGCCCCGCCGCGAAACAGAACCCCATGAGGAACAATGACTCCCACTTTGCCTTCACCCTCAAGCGCTATTTCGACCATGTGACTGATAAAGGCGTAATCACCCCGGCTCTTTGGGGGGATCCCTCGCCAGAAGCGATTGAATCGGTCATGGCTCGCGTTTTCCTGCCCCCACTTGTCCAGGGAGAAGGGGGGATTGGCAACCACGATATTGAACCGCATCAGTTCGTCGTTCTCGATCAGCTTGGGATTGTTGAGGGTGTCGCACCATTCAATGCGGGCCCCATCCATCCCGTGCAGGAACATGTTCATCCGGCACAGGGACCAGGTGGAGCCGTTGGACTCCTGCCCGAAAAGGGCGAAGTTCTTGCTGCCAACTTCCCGGCCTACCTTGATGAGGAGTGACCCTGATCCGCAGGCGGGATCACAGATGCGGTCTCCGTCTTTTGGAGCGAGCAACCTAGCAAGCAGCGTGGAAACTTCGGGCGGGGTGTAGAACTCGCCGGCCTTCTTGCCCGCTCCGGCAGCAAAACGGGCGATCAGATATTCATAAACATCTCCGATCACATCACGATTGCCGATGTGTGAAGGGCGCAGGTCGAGGCGCTCGTCTGCAAAATCCTCGAGAAGATTTTTCAGACGGCGGTTGCGTTCCTTGGTCTGTCCCAGGGCAGGTTCGCTGTTGAAGTCAATATTGCGAAACACATTTTCAAGTTTTGACTTATTGGCATCCTCGATTTTCTCAAGGGCGATGTTGATGATCTCGCCGATATTGGGCTCGTCGCGCTTGCTGTAGAGGAAATCAAAGTCTGATTCCGGCGGCACCACGAAACGTTCCCGGCTCAGGGCGCGTTCCACTCGGGCCATATCACCATTATATTTTTTCTCGTATTCTTCCTTTTTGTCTTTCCAGAGGTCACTCATATATTTAATGAAAAGCATGGTAAGGATGTAATTCTTGTATTCCGATGGATCGACAGCGCCCCTAAAGGTATCGCATGCCCGCCAGACAACATCATTGATTTCTTTTTGGTTGACATGAGGACTCATTATCTTTTCTCCTATATTAACTTTTCATTTTTCACTCTTCACTATTCACTGCCTTCATGCATGCTGCATTGACGAGACGCGACCTGAGCTTCGAAAGCCTGCCCAGAAGGAATTGCTCGCGCTTGGCGAGCGTTACCATCCTTACCACTTTTTTCTGAACAGAAAGCGGAGGGATCTGGACTTGCAGGCGGGAAAGCGCGCTTTTGGAGATAAAAGAGATCCTGCCCCGGCTTGCCAGTGCCTGAAAGTAGCTTTGAGCTTTCGACTGATTCAGCCACCACGCCAGATACTGCGGGAGCAGGTTTTCATTTTTTACGCGCAAGATATAAAATACCCCACCGGCGAGCACGTTTTCTAAATCTTTCTCTATGTAAGCGGCAAAATGCAACGTGCCTCGCGTTTGGAACAATACATCTCCCCTGCGAACAAGATACAGCTCTGGTTTTCTTTCCGGGGAAAAGGCAACAAGAGAATTCTCCCGCAAGGAATGGGATTTATCAAAATTTTTCCCTTGAATCAGACGATATGGGGCCCCAGGACTTTCTTTAATGCCGGTTTTGGAATGATATCCTGGCTGTATATCGGCAATTTCTTGTAAATAAAAAGAGTGCATAAAGAAAATAAATTATCCCCTTATTATATTTTCTCTCTTATATCACAAACGAAGACAAAAGTCAAGTATAAAAGTAAGTAGCAAAATTACTGATAATATTTTAATGCCGGTCCAGCTTTCTTTGTGCGTTTCAGGCTTTTATCCTGTGCCAGAACACTCTCAGGCAATCCGAGCTGGTAAACATGCCCAAGCTATGTCGTCAAATCCTTTCGGGAGATTGGACTCTCCGTGCCGGTTCCCTGCATCTTGTTCAGAGTGAACTCGCACCCTTTTTAAACTCAAATATCTTTAAATAGCTATTTTTGATAACATTAACGGTATCTTGATCCCTTTTTCCCCCACATGGTATCACACGGCCAGGCTTGGCACACTCACATGACCTTCTCTGCTAAGCGGAATCTTCATGCCGCCTACTTTTTTGATCCCATAAAACAGAATGCCAGCGTTGGCACGACGATCAGCGTGGCGAGGGTGGCGGATAGGAGTCCCCCGATCACTGTAATGGCAAAGGGTTGAAAGATCTTTGAGCCCACCGTGGTTCCTATGGCAACCGGCAGAAGGGCGAAGATGGTTGTAAGGCTTGTCAGCAGGATGGGGCGCAGGCGTACCTTGGCCGCTGAAATGAGGGCATTATGGAATGGTGTCCCCGATTTGCGCTCTTTGTTGGCGTAATCCATCAAAACGATGGCGTTATTCACCGCGATTCCCACGAGGGTAAAGGCTCCCATGCCCACGGAGACATCCACGCCCTGTCGGGTGGCAAACAGGGCCACCAAAGCGCCTACCAGTGAAAGAGGGATGGTGAGTAATATGATAAGCGGCTGGAGCCACGAGGAAAACTGCATCGCCATGATAAGGTAGATCAGGACAATGGCTGCGATAATAGCCCCTGCCATTTCAAGGACTGTATTCATGAGGACCTTGTACTGTCCCGTAAATTCGAAGCTGTACCCCGGCGGGAAAGAGATGTTTCTGAGCTTGCCTCTCAAACGGGAAACCACCTTGGGGATATTCCCCTCCACCTCCGCAAGGAGGGTGATCTCGCGCCGTCCGTTCAGGCGTGTGATGGCGGAGGGCGTATGGAGGATTTGCACATCGGCGACGTGAGAGAGGGGCAGGCTTGTCCCGTCATGGGTAACAACAGGAAGCTTCTTTAGCAACGCGAGGTTGAGAGGATCCCTGAGAGCAAGTTTTACAAGCACCGGGATAGCTGCTCTTTGCCGGATAACCTGGGTGGCCTGAACCCCAAGACGCGCCGCCTGAAGCGTGTCTAAAACGTCCTGGACGCTGACGCCATAAAGGCCAAGCCGTGCATTATTTAGCCGAACCTGGATCTTCGGGCTTTTGATTTTTGTGTTGTTGACCACGTTGCTGATGGCGGGGTCGGCGGATAAGACGGTTTCAACCCGATTGGCCAGGTTGACAAGGGTGTCTGTGTTATTTCCGTACAAGGTAACGCCAAACAGTGCGGGAAGTCCCGAAAAGCTCTCGTCAATCTTTTCCTGCGTGGGCTGATGATACAGAAATACGACACCGGGTATCTTTGAGTAGGAGGCCTTAAGCGTATCCATGATGCTTGTCAGCGATCGGCGCCTTTCGCCTTTTGGCGCCAATTTTATCATCAGCTCGCCCCGGTTGACCCCCTCGATCATGTAACTGCTGCCCGGGGAACCCGTGCGCCGGTAAACACAGGAAACATCGGGATCTCTCATGGCAATCGTATCCAATAAGCAGCCGATGCGGTTGCTTTCCCTGAGGGATGTCCCTGGTGGCGTTACATATTCAATCAGGATGGCGCCTTCGTCGATGGGGGGGAGGACCGACGCCCTGCCCAGAAAGATGGAAAGCCCTGCCAGGCCGAGAAAAGCAGTTGCCAAGATCAGGGTCAACGCCTTGTGACGAAAGGTAAAAGTCAACACAGATTGCAGCCATTTTCCCATGGCCCGCACCAGGCGAGGTCCGGGAAGCGTCTCCTTGACGGCAACGATTTTCTTCCCACGGCTGAAGAGCATGGGGACCATGGTAAGGGAAAGCGCGAGGGAGACAAGAAGCGCGGCGCTGATGGTGAACCCAAAGGGCCTCAGGAACAGGCCGGCAATGCCGGTAACCATGACCATGGGCAGAAAGGCGGCCACGGTTGTAAAGGTCCCGGAGGCATCGGGCCCTGCGATCTCTGTGGTTCCCCGGATGCATGCCTCCGACACGTCCGGAGTGAGGCGTGCGTGCCGGAAGATATTTTCAGCCACCACGATGGCGTCATCTACAATCATGCCGATGGCCAGCGCCAGGGCGGTCATGGTGATCACGTTGAGGCTCAGGCCCGCCCAGTTCATCAGTGTCAACGTGGCGAGAAACGTGATGGGAATCGTAGCTGCCACAATCAGGGTGGGACGCCAGGCGGCAAGAAAGAAAAAGAGAACCAGGATGGCCAATCCCGCTCCAATCAAGAGATCACGAAGGATCTCTCCCTGTGATTCGCGGATAATCTCCGATTGATCATAGAATTTTTTGACCCTTGTTCCAGCGGGGAGAAGGCTTTGAAGCCTGCTCATCGCCTTGTCTACACCTGCCACAACCCGGGTGGTGCTGGCCCCTGGTTGTTTTCGTATGATGAGGGCGACAGCGGGGATGCCATCGCCATGGACGATGTAGTGTCTTGGCGCCCTTCCCTCGCGGACCTCTGCCAGCGAGCCTAAAAGCATCGTTTTACCGCCACTGCCCGTCAAGGGGATAGCACGGATATCGGAAAGGTCCCTGATTCGGGCATCTCCACGTATCAGATACTCCCGGGCCGAACGGTTCAGAAACCCGGAAACTGCCACTCCGTTGTGAGCTTTTAGCGCGGACACGACATTTTCAAGCGTGAGGTGGAGGCTTTTTAGTTTTTTCGGCCGGATGATCACGTAAAAGGCCCGCCTGTCCCCGCCAAGGACCTCCACGGAGGAGACGCCTTCCACGCCCATCAGCCTTCCCGCGAGGTCGTAACGCACAATGTTACGCAGGACGACAGGGCTGCCCGCACCGAAGATAACATACCCACAAACCTCCTGCAGGGTGGTGCCGATATTTTCAAGCCGGGGTACTGTCCCCTGAGGCAGGATGCCTGAGAGTCGACTTAGCCTGGCCTGCACTAACTGTCGGGCATCGCGGGTGGTTGTCCCCCAACCGAACTGAACGGTAACCTGGGAAATGCCTTCCACAGAGGTGGAGGCAACCCGTTTGACGCCGGGGATGCTCCGCATTTCATCTTCTATGGGTCTCGTAACAAGGAGTTCCATGTCTTCCGGGGAGGCCGCAGGGGTGTGAGAGATGATATTGACCACAGGGACCGAGAGCTTAGGGAAAAGGTCAACCGGCATGTGGACGAAGGAGTAGAGTCCGCTGATCCCCAGGATGATGGCAAAGAAAATGGCTGTGATAGGATTTCCAATGATAAGGCGTAGGAAGGCCCGCATCGCTTAGTCCGCCACCTTGTATATCTCGTTAAAATGTCGGTAGAAGAGTTCATACCCCCCATGGATCACCACCGAGTCTGTCTCCCGGATACCATTTATGATACCAACCCATCCCCCGGAAACCGGGCCGGTTTTGACCGGGCGCTGGATATATCCCTTTGGGCCTTTTATAAAGACAAAAGGGCGTTCGCTCTGGTCACGGATGATGGCGCTGGCAGGAACAGCCAGCAACCCCTTTTGAACCCCGATTACAAGCTTGCCGGATACCGTTTCTCCCGGGCTGAATTGACGGTTGACAGCCCTGCCTTCTATCCAGATAATGGCAGCGCCACTCCGGGTATGTCGGGGAAGCACCTTGGAGACAGACGCGGTGGCATCTCTGCCGTCGGTGGTATGGATGATGGCCTTAAGCCCCTTGAG
>JALTEW010000416.1 GCA_027073795.1 bacterium
TCCTCTATCAGCTCTTCCAAGAGAGATTTCTTGAGCTTAAGCGAAACCGTCTCTTTCTGCGCGCCATTTGGCTTCATGGGTTGAACAATAGTATTGTAATATCTGGCTAAATCCCTCCCGGTAATTTCAGCGCCATCCACCTTTGCAATAACCTTGTCCCTCTCCAGAGCATTCTTACCCTTTTCGCAGGAAACCGACAAAAAGCAAAAAAGAACAATCAGAAAGGCAAAAAAGGCTTTTTTTAGGTTAATCTTTTCAACTCCTGTCTAAGCATAAACTCTTTCACTTCTCCCTCAAGAAAACTTATCACACGCCACCAGTTGCTTCAAGATGGAATACACCTTTTCCAGATATACAGAAAACGTGTCGGGCATCTCCGTTCTGATAATGAGCTTTTGTGAAGGCGTAAGCTTGTACCGCGTGGGTTCTTCCTGAAGGAGGGAAACAAGCCGCTGCCGGTTTAACGCGCATGACGCCGTAAAACTCACAATTAATTCATTTTCCTTGCCATAAAGGGAAGCCACCCCACATGCCGTTAATCGTGTCTTCAGCCTTACTGCCTCCAGCAGTTGGCAGGCTTCTATCGGCAGGGGTCCAAAACGGTCTCTCAGCTCCTCTTCTATCTCGTTTACTTCCCTGACATCCTCGGCCCCTGACAGGCGCCTGTAAAACATCAACCTCAATCCCATCTCCGGGATATAGTCTTCCGGAAACAGCGTTGAAAACGGAAGTTTCAGGTCGACCGGGGTCTTGGGTTCTCTCCACTGCCCCTTGAGTTTTCTGACTTCTTCCTCAATAATCTTGGTATAAAGCTCAAACCCAACCTCCGCGATTCGACCTGATTGTCTTCTTCCAAGAAGATCTCCGCCCCCACGCATATTCAAATCCATCAGCGACAACTTGAACCCGGACCCCAGGCTTGAAAACTCCTGAAGGCTCTGAAGCCTTTTAATCGCTTCTCTTTGTAGGATGGCGCGATGAGGCACCAGAAAATACGCATAGGCCTGCCGATCGGATCGCCCGATACGCCCCCTCAGTTGATAAAGTGTGGACAGCCCGAATTGTTCCGCATGATGGACAAAAAGGGTATTTACGTTTGGAATATCCACGCCAGACTCGATAATAGTTGTACAAACAAGGACATCAATCTGATGGCGCATGAAGGCCAGCATAATCTTCTCCAGGGTTTTCTCATCCATCTGGCCGTGGGCAAACGCCACGATAGCGGAAGGCGCCAGTTCCTGAATCAACTGGGTCATCTTTTGAATAGTCTTGACCCTGTTATGGACGAAAAAGACCTGGCCTCCACGTGAAATTTCCCTCTCGATGCCTTCCGCGATAACATCCTTTCTGAACCGCGCGATTTTCGTGACAACCGGCAAGCGCGCCCGTGGTGGGGTATTGATTAAGCTCATATCTCGCAGCCCGGAGAGAGACATCTGAAGGGTCCGCGGGATGGGAGTCGCGGTCAGGGTTAATACATCCACTGTGTTCGAAAGCTTCTTGAGAAGCTCTTTATGCGTGACGCCAAAGCGGTGTTCCTCGTCGATAACGAGCAAGCCTAGATCCCGAAATTTTACATCTCGCTGGATTAATCGATGCGTTCCAATCACAATATCTACCGTGCCCTTTCCAATCTCCGCGACAACTGCCTTTTGTGTTGCCGGACTTCTGAAACGGCTCAGCAACTCAACCCGAACGGGATAGGAAGAAAATCGCTCTGAGAAATTGACGTAGTGCTGTTCTGCCAAGACGGTTGTAGGAACGAGAACCGCCACCTGCTTTCCTTCCATCACCGCCTTGAAGGCCGCCCGCATCGCCACCTCCGTCTTCCCAAACCCTACATCCCCGCAGACGAGGCGGTCCATGGGCACATCGGAAAACATGTCCCTGAAAATATCCTCAATTGCCTTCCGCTGATCAGGGGTCTCCTGGTAGGGGAAAGAGGCCTCAAACTCTGCCAGCCCTTCCGTCTCCCTCTCAAAGGTGTATCCCTTGACAGCCTTTCGGAGGGCGTACAATTCAAGGAGTTCCTTAGCTATCCTCGCCACATCTTCCCGGAGTCTTGCCTTCTTCCTGGCCCATGAGGCCGAGCCCAGGATGTCCAGGGGCGGGGGCGCATCCCCGGACCCTACATAGCGCTGGATTTTATCCAATTTGTCGATAGGGACAAGGAGCTTATCACCTTTGGCATATTCCATCTGAAGAAACTCATCCCGCCTCCCCAAGACCTCTGCGTGCTTAAGGCCGCGGTAAAGACCGACTCCGTAATCCAGGTGGACAAGAGGGTCCCCTTCATGAAACGCCGCTACCTCAAACAAGCGAAGCCCCTCACCCCTAACCCCAGGCCTGGGTTTTACTGTCCAGGGGCGCGTCCGTGATAATACCGCCAGTTTCAGCCGGGGGAACACACATCCCTCCGGCATTTCCCCTGCGACAATCCCTCCCGTGCTCTTTCCATTCTCCTCAATCGAGAGGGAAGGAAGAACAGGCAAGGCAAGATCCCTTGAAGCCAGATCCTCCTGGAGGCGCCGCCTCTCTTCATTCGAGGGTTCCGCGACCCAGATCTCATACCCCGCGTCGTGAAATCTCCTTGCTTCTTTCCCAATTAAGGAAACAGGCCAGGATGTTTCCTTGAACTTCTTAGCCACGTCTGGTCTAAACGGCCCCCCCTCAAGTTGTGGCCTGGTGCGGGAGGGCCTGCCCCCCGGCAAGCTCAACCCAAAGTCAACATGAGGTCTTGAAGATATCTTATGCTCCAGCTCCTCAAACGGGACGTAAAGCGTCTCAGGTTCAGGCAGGATTGGAAGCGCCTCCCTTGCCTTTTCATACTGTTTTTGTGCAACCTCGTATGTCCTCAACAGGTTGGAACGACACTCCTCCGGATCCCACACAATGAAAGGTGCGTCGGCAGGTAGGTAGGAAAAGATATCAGTCTCCATATGAAAGAGATAGGGGCTCAGCCAAAGACGGTCTTTCAGGGTGTCACCGGAGTTCAGCAAGCGAAGCAGTCTTCGGATAGCCTGCTTCCCTTGCCGGGAGACTTTCAGGGAATACAACTTCTTCTGGACATCTGAAAAGGGCGCCTGGGGATACAATTCCTGGACAGGGCCAATCTCAACCTTATCTACATGCACTGTTGTACGCTGGGAGGCGGGGTCAAAATATCGCAATGTCACAATCTCATCTCCCTCAAACTCGATTCTGACCGGGGCGCCTTCAAGTGGAGAGAAAAGATCCACCACTCCTCCACGAACCGAGACATCACCGGGGAACTCTGTGGAAACGCTACGCGTGTAACCCCTCTGGATAAGCTTCCACAAAAACCCTTCCCTCTCGAGCGTCATCCCCAGTTCCAAGGTAATGAACCCCTCCCTGAAAATCTCTGGATTGATTAATCTGTTCATCAGTGCTTCGGGCGTGGCCAAAAGGGCAAAGCAGCCCTGGTTCATCAGGGCGGAAAGACCTTGAACGCGCCTGGAAGCCACCTTCGGGTGGATCCATTCATCCACGTAGGGAGTCAGCTCCCAAGAGGGAAACGGGAAAATTTTAAACGACTCCGGCAAGGCAAGGGAACGCCCTGCCACCTTCGCGATGGCAGTTAGCTCTTGAGCGACCCGTTCCCGTGTCTTAACATCGGGGAGAAAAACCACAACAGGCCCGGTAAAGAGAGAGAAAAGCCCATACGTGATAAACGAGCGCGCGACCCCGTGGGTCCCCACCAGCTGGGCCGATTCGCCCGAACACAAGGCCTCATGAAGCCCCTCGATCTCCCGTGCCCACCCCTTCAAACCCCGCGAATTAACTCCGGAAACGGTCACATCCCTTTTGTATCTTGTCCCCATACCCATTTACCGACTTATCAACCTCTTGGGAAAATTCTATCGGATAGACAAGCAATGAGCAAGGTTTATCCCGCTCTAAACCTCCGTCGGATCCCTTCTTGAATCTTCCCATAAAATCTGATTTAAGAAATCATCTACGAAGGAGGCACCTGAAAAAGATGATGAATCTCTATGCCTGGATTATCCTATCAGCCCTTTTCTTTGAATTTGCGCTGAATCTCGCGGCGGATATCCTGAACCTAAAGGCCCTCAGCCCTGACCTGCCCGCGGAACTCACAGGATTTTACGATGCGGCAACCTATCGAAGATCCCAGAAATACACACGTGTCACCACAAAATTCGGCATTGTGACCTCAACCCTCAACCTTGGGGCAACACTCATTTTCTGGTTTTGCGGGGGGTTTGATGCCCTGGATAACCTTGTACGCACCTGGCGCCTCGGGCCAACAGGAACGGGGCTGGCCTACATTGGCATTCTCCTGCTGCTCCTTGCTATCTTCAACCTGCCCTTCAATATCTACAAAACCTTCATTATTGAGGAACACTTCGGCTTCAACAAAACCGCCCCCCGAACATTCATCCTGGACATGGTGAAGGAGCTGGGGCTTGCCATTATCATTGGAAGCCCGCTTTTGGCCATTGTTCTTGCGTTCTTCCAATACGCAGGGGACCAGGCGTGGCTCTACTGCTGGATTATCTCCACAATCTTCATTCTCTTTATCCAGTTTATTGCACCGACGTGGATTATGCCTCTGTTCAACAAGTTCCAGCCCCTTGAGGAAGGCGAGTTAAAGGAAAGGATCATGGCCTATGCCAGGTCAGCTAATTTCCCTCTCGGCGGAATATTCATTATAGATAGCTCCAGACGCTCCACTAAATCTAACGCCTTCTTCACCGGTTTTGGGAAGAATAAGCGCATCGTCCTCTATGACACGCTCATCGAAAGGCACACGATTGAGGAACTGTTGTCCATCCTCGCCCACGAGATCGGACACTACAAAAAGAGGCATATCCTGACAGGCATAATTATCAGCATCCTTCACATGGGCGTCATTTTCTTTTTGCTCTCCGTCTTTCTAACACACAAGGGGCTTTATGACGCCTTCTCCATGCGGCACATATCCATCTATGCCGGGTTTATCTTTTTCGGGATGCTCTATTCACCAGTTGAATTGGTTCTTTCATTCTTTACAAATATGCTTTCCCGCCGCAACGAATACCAGGCGGACCGATTTGCCATAGAAACCACACGCCTCCCCGAGGCCTTTATCAACGCCCTGAAAAAGTTGAGTGTCTATAACCTGTCTAACCTGACGCCCCACCCCTTTTACGTCTTCCTGCACGCCTCCCATCCACCTATTCTGAAAAGGATTTTGAACGTTAAAAGAATGCTGGTTTCGCAAGAGGCATAAAATACCTGATCCCAATCAGGGGCACCCTTACAACCATTTTTGGACAACACGAGTGCAAAAAATACAGTACCCCCAGAATTTTGGTGGCACATAAATAAAAAATTAAAAAAAGTACTTGACATGTTTGTTAGGGAGTGCTAATATTGGGATTGTTAGGATTAATTAACATAAAGGGGGAGGTGATGAGATGAATTTAAGTAACGTAAAAAAGGGGAGAAAGGCAAAGATAATAGATATTTCTAATCAGGGAGGATCAACAAGAAGGATGGTGGAAATGGGCGTCACGCGTGGGAGCATTGTTGAAGTGACGGGAATAGCCCCACTAGGCGATCCTATCGACATCAAGGTGAAGGGATACCAGCTTTCCCTCAGGAAAGAAGAGGCAAGGTCAATTACGGTGGAACCGATTTGATGGGTGAGGAGAAAAGAGCAATGTCGCTGTCAGAAGTGCCTTCGGGTAAGACAGTACGTTTAATCGATATAACCTCTGGGATAGGGCTGAAAAGGCGTCTGGCGGCTATGGGGCTGCTTCCCGGGGTTGAGATTACCATGGTTCAGAACAGCGGCGTTGGTCCTGTCGTTGTTAATGTGAGAAACGGGAGGATGGTTCTGGGTTATGGAATGGCCTTGAAG
>JALTEW010000417.1 GCA_027073795.1 bacterium
AGGGAACTTGAGGTATAATAATCCCCCTTTTTCCCAATCTGCCCAGACCGGGAGCTGTAGTACCCTCCCTCCGGGTGGTAGAGGGCCATCTCCATGAAATCCCGGAAAGTCACCGGCCCTTTCGTTTCTATGGTATCTCTCAGGATAGTTTCCAATAACGTCACCAGCAGCTTCTCAGGCCTCAAAGAAAACGGACATACACGTTAAGCCCGCCTGCGCCTTCCGAATCTCGGAGATATCGAGGGGGATCGGGGTAAATCCTTCCTTTTGAAACAGCCTCACCGCCTCGGGACAATCCATGGGCAGCAGGACATGTTCACCCAGCGGCAGAAAACTCAGCCTTGCAGCCTCGTCGTCCGGGGCCTTCAAGATATTGAACTTCGAAAAAACCGGGGGATCCGCCACGCATCCTGAAATAACCACAATTCCCTTCTCAAGATAGTTGACGATAGATTTCAGGTGAAGGGCGCCTGCGAGATCGACGGGAACAACCTCCCTGGACTTCCCCGCCCAGTCCGCAAGTGCCGCGACCCCCGCGTCGTTTGTTCGGTTCGTCCGTCCCACGAAGATTTTATCCCCAATCTGCAGAACATCGCCGCCGTCCAGATTCGCCGGCGCATCCATAAATGTAAGTTCAAGGAAATGCCCCAGGACCTCTGCCACGGCCGCCACTTCTCCCCGGCGCGAAGGGGCGCCCGGCCGGGTAATCAATGCCCGACCGTCTAACACCACCGCCGTATCCTCCACGAAGGGACAATCAGGATATCGGTCATCGGGAGGCAGCATAATCACAACACCTCCAAGGAGCGACAGGGCCTCTACATATGCCCGGTGCTGCGCACGTACGAGGGGTATGTCAATCGGCTGTGGGCCTAATTCCGGCTTGATACATTGGTCAAAACTATCCGGAATCCCCCGAACGAGTGCATACAGCGTCTTTTGTTTCCGATTATCCACAAAATTATTATAACCAATCGTTCGATAAAGGAAAAGAGTGGAAAGGCTTGAAGCGCTCTGCTCCTATAAAAAATTTTTAACTTTTGAATTATTTTTGACTTTGTGTATTTAGTATGTTATATATTACATATCACATAATAAAGGAAGTAAATTGATGCCGAAAGTTAAACCCATAACGCAGCCTCTTCCATTGGCTAAGATGGCGCTTCAAGCCATACGTGACTCTATATTGAATGGCAATCTTGTCCCAGGGGAACTCTATAATGAGATGACGCTTGCAAAGGAACTCGGCATTTCCAGAACCCCGGTAAGGGAAGCCCTCTTGGAGCTTTCAGCCCAGGGGCTGGTCACCTATTTGCCTCGAAAGGGTGTAATGGTTAATCATTTTGGAAGGCATGATGTGGAAGAGATATTTGAGTTGCGTAAGGCGATAGAGTTGGCAACCGTTGAAAAGGTAGCAAAAGGTTCTAACACCTATGACCTTTCCGCAGTTGAAAAGGCATTGAATAATCAAAAAAAGGCCTTTAAGAAAAAGGACCCAAAAACCTACCTCCATTTTGACCGGATGTTTCATGTCACACTTACCAAGCTGACAAAAAACCGACGTTTTGTGGATATCCTCGAGAACATACGTGATCTTTTCCAGCTAATCGCCAGCCAGGCTTTAACCGATAAGCAACGTTGGCAAGAGGTTATAAAAGAACATGAAGAAATCCTGGATGCAATCAAACAGGGGGCTGTGGCTCGATCAAGAAAAGCGATGAATTATCATCTCGATCGGAGCAAAGCTTCGGTCTTGGAAAAAATGGCCTCAAATTCGGAAAAGCGATCGTCAAATGTAGATTTAAAGCAACCCCCAAATACAAAAAGGAGTGTATCATGAGGATTTGCCTTCTCAAATATCATGCGTTCATTTTATATGACCAGATCAAACCTGCGGATAAAAGTTAGACACTAAAATTTTGGCCCAGTCATAAATAAGCATCCAACGTAAGATATTTGAAGGTGTGAAATAGCCAAATGGTGAATAAAAAAGGAGGGTAAGAAAATGCCAAAACCTGAAATTGAATTTATTGATTACGACACAGAATACGAATGGCACCCAGTAAAAGGGGACACCTTGGGAATCAAGGAAAAAATCCTTAGTCGGGATCCGGACACGGGTGACTATACCCGTATCTTGAAGTTCCCACCGGGGATCGAAACAAAAGAAACCCTGGTACACGATTTCTGGGAAGAAGTTCTGATTCTTGAAGGCAGTCTATACGACATCGCCAAAAAAGAAACATACCTTCCGGGATTTTATGCCTGCCGCCCCCCTGGTATGATACATGGCCCCTACCGTATCCCTTATGGCTGTGTCACCTTTGAGATTAGGTATTACAAGAAGAAATAAATTCCAGGCCTTATGAAACCCGGCAAGGGGGGTGTGACACGAAGGCAACAACATTTCACTGAAATGGGGCAGACATGGAAATAGAGTTAATTCTTGATGAGAAGGGTGGCAGCAAGCCATTGATCTTTTCCTACACCCGGATGGTCAACGCGGGGTATGTGGGGAGGGACCAGAAAGAGGTCCATAGGCATGTCAACGAACTGGCCAAAAAGGGAATTCCCGGACCGAAAGAAACGCCGACCCTTTACCCTGTCATTCAGCGTAACCTTGTAATGGATGATGAAGTTGAGGTTTATGGCAATGAGACATGTGGCGAGGTAGAATATGTCCTCCTTGTTGAAAATAAAGACACGGTTTATGTTGGAGTTGGAAGTGATCACACGGACCGGCATCTGGAAGAGATGGATATCCCGCGCGCAAAGCAGATATGCCCGAATATAATCAGCCACAAAGTCTGGTCGCTTTCAGAGGTTAGGGATCATTGGGATGACCTGTTGATTGAAGCGAGGGTTAAAACAAAAGGCAAGGAAATCCTCTATCAGCAAGGCGCGCTTTCCTTGATCCTGGATCCCGATGCATTAATGAGATTTGTTGCCTCCAAAATAAGATCTCCACTCGAGGGCACGATCATATTCTCCGGCACCCTTGGATCTCTCACGGGCGGCTTTGTATTTGGAGAGCAATTTACGGCCAAGCTCACGGATCCAAAGCTGAACCGTAATCTTAGCCTGAGCTATAAAATCTTACCCCTGAGCTACTTGCAAATTGAATAGGAGCGATACAGACATGTTGGTTGCATCCATCCAGATGTCCGTTGTAGAAAACGACAAGAACGCAACGATAGAAAAGGCCATCGAGAAAATTCACAAGGCAAGAGATGCCGATCTTATCCTCCTTCCGGAACTTTGGAACATCGGATTCATGAGTTTTGAAAGATACGTCGAGGAGGCTGAGGATAAGGAAGGCCCTACCCTGAGTGCGCTCAGAGAGGCAGCGAAGGAATTAAGGGTTTACCTGCACACAGGCAGCTTTGGAGGAAAATAGGGGTCGTACATAAGTTTATAAGTTTCTCTGTTGTTCCCGTTTCTTTCATTTATTTACTTTTCTTTTTTCTTCCTTGGCAGCCTTTGCGGCTTCCATGAGAAGGCTTGTCAATAGGTCCGACGTGGCGGACCATTTTTTCTTTCCGCGAGTCCCATTAACGTCATGCTTCCATTCGCACTCTCTTGTGAGCCCTGCCTTTGGCCCGGTGCATGTTAGGTTCCATCGTGGAAGCTGCAACCTTAGCGACGGCCTCTTTATGTTACCGGCAAGTAACGGGCCAACCCGCAAAACGCAGTCTTCCGGATGGGACGTTCTTTCCCGGGAGTTCGCTTTCATTTCTCTCAAGTCTTGCCCTCTTCCTTCCTCCTCCTCTTCATCCTTTCTTGTAATCCTGTTTGTTGTTAAGCAGCCTGCCTTAATGACTTCGTTGTCCTATTATGCCTCTTATAAAATGGATCATATACTTCCCCCGTCACCCATAGACGATGCAATAATACGGATAACTTCCGAGCCACGGCCACCACCGCTCTCCGCTTGGCGTTCTTCCCTCCCGAACCCGCTATCCGTAACCCAAATCGCCTTAACTCACTGTCAACCCCAAATGGCCCAAGGATGTGATGGGCACCACTGACAAGCAATTGCCGTAAATACCCGTTCCCCGCTTTCGTGATCCTTAACTGCTTGTCCGTCTGCCCCGATTGATCCCGCCTGGGAGTCAATCCAAGAAATACACCCACCTGACGACTCTTTTCGAATCGCTGGGGCTCCTCCAGGGTTAAAATAAATGCCAATGCGGTAATCGGCCCCACTCCGGAAACCTGGGCCAATAGAAATGTCTCGGGATAACGCTCTTCACTGAGGGCCTTGATCTTTCTGTCATAATACCTGATCTTATCCGTTATCGCCTCTATCTGCTCGAGAATGGGAAGCAATGGATCTAAAAGAACCTCTGGAAGATGCTCTCGGGCCTTCCTGGCAAAACTCGGCGTGCCGCACGAAGGAACCCGTCTCCCCATCGACTTTAAAATCCCACGGACATGGTTCACTAACCCGGTCCGGGTCCTGACCAATATGTCCCTCGCTTTGATCACGGCCAGGTCCGCCTGCGCCTGCTCCCCCCTGTGACGAATCGGGGAAAGTAACCCGGGATCAAATCGCGCTATCCGCGCCAGCATCTCCGCATCTCTTACATCAGACTTCTGGACGCTTGACCATATCACCCTGAGCTTCCGAGGATTGCCTATGAGCACCTTGCACCCACACCTCTCAAGCTCCCGGCTGACCCAGGGAGAATGCGTCCCCGCCTCTATGGCCACGGTCACCCCCCATAACGACTGAAAAACTTGTTAATGGCCCCCTGTGTGTTGGATACCTGACAGGTCCTTATGACTCTCCCTCCCTTATCCAAAACACATACCTGATGACGCCTATCGCCAAGATCCATCCCAATTGTTATACTCTCCATGGCTGATTCTCCTTTCCTGCAGCTTATGACTGCGCTTTTTCTTGAGCATGACTATAACATAGCTCGCGGAGAATCAGCCTTCTCATCCTACCTTGGCGTGAGATCATGTTTCGAAAAAAATGGTGGAGATGATGGGATTTGGGAGGGGACGAGGGGTCGAAATATAACCCAACCTGAGATTGGACGGCTGGCAGGTGGGATAGATTACAGGTAAGGATGGAGAGAGAGCCGAAACTGAGGAAGAGATTTAACGAATTAAGCAATCAAGTGCTTCTTTTGTCAAGAGGAAAGATCTGACCCCTTGCCTTCCTCGAGATTTAACGAATTAAGCAATCAAGTGCTTCTTTTGTCAAGAGGAAAGATCTGACCCCTTGCCTTCCTCAGGATAAGGCAAAGGAGTTGGGAATACGCGCGGGGGTGGACATGATCACCTTGGGGGAAAGGGAAGCAAAAGAAGAGAAAAAGTCAAGAGAAAAAGTCAGCGAAGGAGGGGTGCACCCCAAGGAGCCTCAGGGGAAAGAGATGACGTAAAGGAATGGCATAAATGGGTCTCAGGGGGACTCCTATAACCCTGAGTTTGAGAAAGGGCTTTTTGAGGCCAGAAAAGGTCAAACCCCTGGTCCACATGAAACCAATCGCGGATTTTGGGTATCCTTGACAATCTGGCGCATTCCTGTCTATAATTTTATAAAATGTAAACAGAGCGTGAGATGCCAAAAGCAAAAAAATATTTTATTTTCCCCTGTAGCCTCGTCCTTATACTCGCCATCGGTTTCTTTTTCTATCTCTCGACGGCAGGAAAGGCCAAAACGCCCGTCCGGAAGAAGGACAACGGCCTGGCCATCTCCGAGGCCGAGTGGAACCGGGCGGTCACGTCCGTTCGAAAAAAAATCGTGCGGCCGTTCCTGAAGGACGTCCGAAAGAGGAAGAAATCCAAGTTCACCAATCCGGAGTTCCTTAAGGCACGCATTAAAGACCTGCTGGATAAGGAAGGGTTCGACTGGGGGGAAGAGAGCCTCA
>JALTEW010000418.1 GCA_027073795.1 bacterium
ATGCAACGCTGTATAAACGTTGGCTGATGCCGGCATTGAAGGCAATTTGGCCCATCAGCACAAACAGTGGAATGACGATTAAACCATACGAAGAGTAGACGTCGTAGATATCTCTTGAGAGAAGTTTTAAACCCGCATGGAAACTTGTTAGATAACTAAATCCGAGGAAGCCGATGATGGCCATAACATACGCAATAGGCATCCTTGAAAAGAAAATGGCGATCATCAAAACGATGCCGATAACTCCGATCAGTGTGGGGCTCATGCATTCACCGCCTTTTGTAAGTTTTTAAAAACATCAACAAGAATAACAGCGCAAAATATAAAAAAGCAAAGCGAAACAAAGTAAACTACGTAATAACTTGGCAGTTCCAGCGTCAGGGAAACCTGCCCGCTCTTTTTTAGCTCGCCGGCATAAAGCCATGTCTGCCATCCCATCAAAAGGAACAAAATAAACGCAAGGCCGTTGGTGATGGTATCAATCATGGCCTGTTTTTTCGGGGAGAGGCCTTTGACCAGCATGTCGACCCCAACGTGGGCGTGCTCTGCATGGGCATACGGCATGGCGGCTCCCATGGCGAGGGCGGCCATGAGTCCAACAATCTCCTCAGTCCCAAGGATAGGATGTCCAAAGATTCTCCCTACAACATCGGAACAGGTGAGGAGCATCATGCCTGTGAGACAGGCGGCCCCAAGTATCTTGGATGCGCTTACAGACGCATTAACGAGCTCTATAAATCTCTTCATGACAGATCCTGAGTTTTGTAGTAGTGTCTTTGTAAAAATACGGCAAGATGTTCTTTGTGCATAGCACAAGAGGGGCGCCCCACTTTGTTATGAGACGCCCCTTATATGTCAGCTTTTCTACTTCAGCATCGATTCGATGTAATCCACGATTTCCTTGCCGTTGATCCCCTTCTTTTTCATCTGCGCGATGTACTTGGCAATCACGGGCTCAGAACGTTTTTTCCAGCGCGCTAGTTCTGCCTTGCTCAGGGTAATGATTTTCCCGCCTTTCTTCAGGAAGTATTTTCTCCCCTCCGCGTCGCTGCTGTTCCATGCCGCGCCGTGTTTGGGTATCCACTCCTTATTAATTTCCTCGATGGTTTTCTGGATGTCGGGAGAAAGTGAGTTCCACTTTTTCTTGTTCATGACGATGAAGAAGGCTGTTGTATACGCACAGGAAAGATCCATGGTGCAGTATTTGACCTGATCCGCCATTCTCCATCCCTTGTTGACCTCCATGGGATAGAGGGCTCCGTCAACCACGCCCCTTTGCAGGGCCTGGTAGACTTCCGGCATCGGCATGGCGACAGGGGTTGCTCCCAAGGCCCTTACAAATTCGGCATTGGTACCGTAAGAACGAATCTTTAACCCCTTTAAATCCTCTAGTTTCCTTACAGGTTTTTTCCTTGTAAAGAGGATTCCCGGCCCATGTGCCATGAAATACATGACCTTTGTGTCATTGAATCCCGGGTCCTTGAATTTGTTGTAAACGGCGTTGCAGATCTTTGTTGCTACAGGTCCGCTTGTGTAACCCAAGGGAAGGTCTACAGCCTGCATAACGGGGAACCGGCCGCGTGTGTAACCGCATACAGACATGCCTATGTCAGAAAGCCCGTTGACCACCCCATCATAGCAGTTTTTCCCCTTGGTCAGGGTGCCGCCGGGGTAATATGTGATTTTGACCTTGCCATGGGTGCGCTTTCCCACTTCTTTGCACCATGCGGCGGCCAGTTTGCTCTGGATGTGGCTGGGCGGAAAGAAGTTGCTGTAGGTGAGCTGAATCACAGCCGCGCTTGACGTCGAGGGAGTTCCCAAGATGAGAGTAAATGCCAGAATAATAACCGAAAGACTGATTAAAATGGTTAGCCCCTTTTTCATTGTTCCCTCCTTTTAACTCGTTGAGGTTGAAAATTGATGATATGATACCTTCCATCACCTCCTTTTTTCCATTTGATGGGATTTAATTTGCTTAATAATAAGGGATGAAAAGGGTCTTGTCAAGATATTTTTAGAACATGTTTCTGTAAAGTCGCCAGTTTTCTTATTCAAACGTGCACGGCTTGACCTTCTAAACCCCCTATGATAGGTCATTTAACCATGAAGGTGATGGAAAATAGTGGGGGTAAAGTTAAGAAAATTTCAGTAGTTATTCCCGTCTATAACGAGGAAGAGAATCTTGGAAAGCTTCACGGAGAACTCAGAGAGGTTCTGGATGGTTTTAAAGGTGAGATTGACAGCGAGGTCATCTATGTGGATGATGGAAGTTCCGATACAAGCTTTTCGATTTTGAAGGAACTTGTAGAAAAAGATTCAAGAGTCAGGGTTATCCGGTTCCGGAAAAATTATGGGCAGACGGCTGCGATGGCGGCAGGGTTTGACCATGCCTCTGGAGAGGTTATCATTACGATGGACGCGGATCGCCAGAATGATCCGACGGACATTCCGAGGCTTATCGACAAGATTGACGAGGGATTTGATGTTGTCAGTGGTTGGCGAAAGGATCGAAAGGACCCATTCCTGAACCGTCGCCTTCCTTCCATGGTTGCCAATGGCCTGATTTCGTTTATTACCCGGGTGCACCTGCACGACTATGGATGTACCCTTAAGGCCTATCGAAGTGAGATTGTGAAAAATATTCACCTTTATGGAGAGATGCATCGTTTCATCCCGGCCATCGCCAGTTGGCTGGGCGTTTCCATCGCTGAGGTTCCCGTGAACCATCGCCCTCGCACAGCGGGGAAGTCAAAATATGGTATTTCCCGGACGGTCCGGGTGATTCTCGACCTCATCACGGTAAAATTCCTGCTAAGTTTTTCGACCCGGCCCATTCAGTTCTTTGGGATTCTGGGGGTTATTTCAGGTGGCGTCGGTTTCTTGATAGGGCTTTATTTGACAGTTTTGAAGTATGTTTATCATCAGAGCATTGGGGGGCGGCCCCTTCTGATGCTGGCAGTGCTGTTGATTTTTATTGGCGTTCAATTTGTCAGCATGGGATTATTGGGAGAACTCATGGCAAGGACCTATCATGAAACCCAAGGGAAACCCATCTATTGGGTTAGGGAGATTTGCGAAAGGGGTTCGGGAGGAGCGTCGTTGCCGGAGAGAAAAAATTGAGGGGAGGCAAGCGTGGAATACAGGATTGAAGGGGATAATCTTCAGATCGTTCGTGTAACCCTGAGACCGGGAGAAGAAATCTACGCGGAAGCTGGTAAGATGGTTTATAAAACCTTTAATATCTCCATGGAGACAAAGATGGCAGGGGAGAGTTTGGGGGGGAAGCTCCTTGGAGCCTTGAAGCGAAAAGTCGCGGGAGAATCCTTTTTTACGACGCATTTTACGTCCTCGGAGGGAATTGGCGAGGTAGGATTTGCCGGAGATTTCCCCGGGAGGCTCGAGGCTATTGACGTTTCGGGAGGCAAGAACTTCCTGGCACAGCGGGATGCGTTTATCTGTGCCCAGCAGAGCGTGGAATTTTCTATCGCCTTTCAGAAAAGGATAGGTGCTGGCTTGTTCGGTGGGGAAGGATTTATTCTGGAAAAATTCAGCGGTGATGGCATCGTTTTTATCCATGCGGGTGGAGATTTTGTGACCTTTGAGCTTAAGGAAGGGCAGGGCATCCAGGTGGATACGGGCTGTATCGTAGGGTTTGAGGAAACAGTGGATTATGATGTTGAGTTTGTTGGGGGAATAAAGACGGCGCTTTTTGGGGGGGAGGGGTTGTTCCTGACGACACTGAAGGGACCAGGCAGGGTTATCTTGCAAACCATGACCCTATCGAAACTCCGCAGGGAGCTTGGCGCCATGTCCGGGCGAAGCGGGGGAGAACATCATGCGGATATTGGCGGGGGCCTCGGAAGCTTAGTCGGGAGTTTCCTTGGCAGTGATGATTAGCCCTTTTCGGGTGTCATGCGGTACGAGCATCTTTATATATATCAGATTGAAGGGAAGTTAAACGAGGGTGGGATTTCCTCCCCGGATTATATCGGGTGCTGGAACGAAGGGGGAAGTTCCTTCCTTTTTTTTCACGCGGACCAAGGGGCCTTGGTTGAGGCCCTTGTCGAAGCGCAACCTAATCTTACCCTCGTGGATTCCTATGACATGGACTATGATGACTGGCAAGGGGAAGGGCTCAAGGCCTTTCGCGTGGGGTCTTTGTGGTTTTGCCCCCCCAGCGAAAAAAATGCCCGGAAACCCGACGGGTGCCACGCTATCCCCTTTGATCCGGGAGTAGTGTTCGGTACAGGCTTGCACCCAACCACCTATGATTCCCTTCATCTGATTGTGGATCTCTTTAGACGCCATGCACCTGAAAAAGTTCTTGACCTTGGCACGGGTACTGGCATTCTTGCCCTTGCTTGCGCCGCTTTAGGGGCGAGAGAGGTACTGGCAGTGGACATCAACCGCCTTTCCGTAAAAACGGCACGGAACAATGTCATAGCCAATGGCTTCCAAGGGAGAATAACCGTCGAGGAGGCCCCCGCGGAAGTGATTATCGGTAGAGAGGCTGATCTGGCGGTGATGAATATCCATTATCGTGTTCTTGACAAGCTGACTGACATGAAAGGATTCCGTGATAAAAAGTGGATTGTCCTTTCCGGTCTCTTGCGAACCGATTACATGAAGCTTTTAAGAAAACTTCAGAAGCGTATGCGTTTGATAAAGGAACGGAGCACAGGGCACTGGTTTTCAGCGTGGTTTGAGGCGTGACCCTGTCCGAGTTGCTCAGCCCTTTTTCGATTGGCCATTGCCGGGTCGTTAGCCGGGTGATTGCCGCACCGATGGCCGGTATCACAGACCTGCCCTTCAGAACGATTCTGAAATCATGCGGGGCGGGGCTGACTTTCAGTGAAATGGTAAGTGTCGAGGCCCTTATAAGGGGCCATCGGAAGACCTATGGTATCCTTCAGCGGGCGGATGGGGAGGTTCCCTTTGGCATCCAGCTGTTTGGGGGGAACCCGGACGCCCTTGCCAAGGCAGCCAGGCAACTTGAGCGGGAGCAGAGATGTGAGCTTATAGACATCAATTTGGGGTGCCCGGCCAAAAAGGTTATTCGCAGCGGATCCGGTGCGGCCCTGATGAGGGAGAAGCAGAGGCTTTTCATGTCTGTTGGTAAAGTCGTCGATGCCGTTTCCCTACCTGTCACGGTTAAAATGCGTGCCTGCGACAGGCCTGGTGATCTGAGGGGGGTGAAATTGATCCCCGAACTTTTTTCCCGTGGCATCAAGGCTGTGTTTCTCCATGCCCGATGTGTATCGTGGAATTTTTCACATCCGCCCGAATGGAAATGGATAGAAATGGCAGTTGGAATGGGAAGACCCATCGTGGGAAATGGTGGAATTTTAAGCCCGGAGGATGCTGTGAAAATGGTCGAAAGGACGGGGTGTGATGGTGTGATGGTTGCCCGGGGGATGCTTGGGAATCCCTGGATATTCCGTGAGATCCAGCAGATTGTCGGGGAGGGGAAGGCGGCGCCGGTATCTTTTGAAGAGAGAGTTGAGACAATGAAGAGGCATCTCTCCCTGAGTATCAGAACCTTTGGCGAGAAACAGGGAATTCTGAAAATGCGCAAGCACTTAGCCTGGTATGTTAAAGGGTTGCCTCTTGCCTCCGATTTTCGCGGAAGAATCAATAGACTGGAAGACAAAAGATCTATTTTGGAAGAGATCCGAAGATACAGTAAGCTGATTTATGAAAAATATGATAATGATGGGTAATGAATGAAGAGGCAGCAGGCTAATGGTAAAAGCAACTGTCTTTCATGTCAAGAGCTTTTTTTGGGGAGTAGGGGGTTGCCAGCAGGACATATTTTTTACCATACTGTTCAGGATAACGAGGATCTTGCGCATACAGGCCGTCAGGGCGACCT
>JALTEW010000419.1 GCA_027073795.1 bacterium
CGGCGTATGACGAAGCAAGTGTCTGACGCAATTTACCCCCCTTTTCGAATGATGCGCGGGCAAGTATAGCATCTGAGCATGAAAGTTGCCAAAGGCTGGCGTGGATATGCTGCGTACCCATTTGCATGCTCAAGGGGTGGGTTCATTTCGGATCGAGACACTCGGGGGTCCGGACACGAGTTCGGACATGGCGAGTAGTGGTGCATCGTGAGCAAGGTAACGTTCGGCCGGCGCGGGTGTCTCCCGCGGCTCTGCATCAGTTGAGTGATGGGGGAGGGCAAAAGGCAATCCCAGCTCCCTTGCCCACGCCAACTCATCCCAATGCTTTCACCGTTCGTGGCGAGAGCTATACAGACAGCGTCGTCGTAGGAAGGAGGGAATTGACGAGAGTCCAGCTTCGCCTGCTGAGTCGAAGAAACCGCAAGTCCGTACCACACTTGCCGTAAGGGACAACCTGACGGGGCCGGGTGAAGGGGTGGCACTTCTTTTGCAAAAGGGGTTTGCCGGGTTTCAGTGGCACGCATCACCCGGCTACGAGTGGTACACTTGGGTGAACATGGGTGGTACACATCACCCGGCTATGGGTGTACACTCGGGGTGCACATTGACATAAAAACACCTTGTCAAGGGGAACGAAATAAGAAAATTAATCTTATCTTTTTACTCGTTGATCGTCAATCTTTTTAACCCTTTTATGGATCAAATGGAATCTTAGATTGACAAGGATATTTATTTAATACTCCAAGCCAATTTTTTGCCGTGTTGGAAGCTTGATTTTCTATTTGTTTTGGTAGGTTATTTCCATACTTTTTATACCATGCAATCTGTCTTTTCGCAGCATCTGCTAGGGAATTATTATCTAAACAATCAATGGGTTTATCTTTTCTGTATTGCCAATCATTAGATGTTGTTAGATACTGACCATGTGTTAAGAGCTCATAACTTTCCCCCAAGATAACAACTATCATGGTTGCTGTCTGATTTCCATAAGAATCAATTCTTTTAGGGTTAAAGGTTATGATACCAAAGTCACCCAGGGAAGCATGCGAAGATAATAAATTGGATATATTTCCTATTCCTACTCCTCCCACTTTATTTACCCGCCAGAACTTAGCCATAATCTCTGGATCAGCGGTCTGAAGAAGAGCCCAAGCCTGGCGAACTAAGGTTGCTTGTTTTTCATTTAAGCCTTTAATTTCTTTATCTTTACTCTTTCTAATTGTAAAAACCATTTGACCATGATTACCTTTAATAACTTCATACCCAACTGGACTTTTAGGATCACTGGTTTCATGAATAAGATAGTAAGGAACAATATGTTTTTTACCATCAGGATCAGTGAAGGTATATTCTTTCTCTTCCCAGACACCTTTACCAAAATAGCCAGTATGAACTTCATAGCCTGTTTCTGCCATTGCTTTTTTCATTCTTTGTCTTGGGGTTAAAATCTCTGCCTGGCCATCCCTCCGTTCATGGGGAAGGATTTTTGTCCACTTGCCATTGTTCCAGTTATAATAGGCGGTAATTTGAAAGCCATCGTGGGTAACGGTTATATTTTTCTTCTTTGCCCATTCAGGGAGGGTGCCGCCTTCCGGAAGACAAAATTTTAAGGTTGCCAGGTGGCCTGGCCCCTCGCCTTTATGCGCATGGGGTAGGTCGTAGC
>JALTEW010000420.1 GCA_027073795.1 bacterium
GACCCCAAGAGCCACACCCCTGTCAAAAAATACTCTACCTGACAAAGGACGGGCTTGTCCAGGAGAAAAAACCCCAAAACACCACCGCCTGCTCTTACATTTCATCAAAATCTAATGGTAGACCCCTCGCCCCTCTTGGGTGACCCCTCGCCCCTCTTCTTGCTTTCCGATTTTAATTTCAGCCCACTCCCGTGAAACTCGCATTACTGTTCCACAGAATTTTACGTAGGCAGGCTTTTCACCCTTGAGCTTTCGGCGTTAGGCTTCGAATATTAATAAAAAAACTTGACATTTTTTGTTCAACACATAAAATAGTATATACAAAAACAAAACAGTATTGTCAGGTGATCTGTCATGGGAGTCAGGATAAAAATAGGCAAAGGGGAGGCGGCCTATCTACAGATTGAGCATGCTTTTTTTAAGGCTATCCTGAACGGTGAGTTAAAGGAGGGGGAACAGCTCCCCTCGGAGGTTGAGCTTGCCGACAGGCTTGGCCTGTCACGGATGACCGTCAACAAGGCATTGACCGCTCTCAGCAGGAGAGGGCTCATCATCAGGAGCCGGGGAAAGGGAAGTTATGTGACACCCCGAAAGCTTCACCAGGGATTTTTCAGGGTAACGAGTTTCAATCGTTATATCTCCGGGATGGGGATGGTTCCCTCCACAAAGGTTCTGGAGATCACCGTTCAGCCCGCGGACGAATTGACTGCGAGGGCCCTTGACATCTCAGAGGGCGAGGAAGTCATAAAGGTTAAACGACTTCGGTTGGCTGATGGGGTTCCCCTGATGTTAGAGACCCGCTATCTGAATGAGTCTTTCTGTCGCCCTATTCTTCATGAGGACCTGATGACGGGTTCTATTCATGATATTCTTATCAAAAAGCTGAACCTTCCCCTAACGCGGGTAAAGCAATTCCTCGAGGTGAAACGCGCGAACAGGGAGGAGGCCGCACTTTTGGGGGTTAACCCCGGGACGTGCTGTTTTTACATGATCCGTACGACATACACGCATGAAAAGCCCATTACCTGGGTGCACTACCTTTATCGCTCTGATCGATATCGTTTTGAGGCGGATTTTAACCCCATGGAGGTCACCGTTGGCGAGTAGGGAGGACCTTTACAAAGGATATGGGCTGGTGGTTGCCGGTGCGGTAGCCTTGGGGATGCTGGGAATTGTCGGACGGATTCTCTACACGGAGATCGACACGCCGGTCACCCTCGTTCAATATCGCGCCTTTTTCGGAACGGGCGTCCTGTTGATTGGTCTGCTGATATTTGCCCGTCCCCTTTTAAGGATAAGAAAGCAGGATATCCTCTTTTTTGCCGTATATGGCCTGCTGAGCATTGGCCTGAACTCTCTATGCTATTTCAGCGCCATCCAGAAAATAGGGATAAGCCTTTCCGTGGTGCTTCTCTATACCTATCCGGTTTTTCTAATGATTTTATCCCTCTTTTTTTTGAAAGAGCCGCTGACCGGCATCAAGGTATTTGCCCTTATTGCATGTATAGCAGGGGTCATTCTGCTCGTGATGCATGGTGGCATGGGGTCGGGTAGCGTGGGCAGGACGGGAATATTGTACGGGTTGGGGGCAGGATTCTTTTCTGCCCTGTACAGCCTTTTCGGGAAAAAGGCCCTGGTAAGGTATCAGCCGGCCGCGGTGTTATTTTATGCCTTGTTATTCGGCAGCCTCTTTTTCCTATCGTGGGGATTGTTCGCCGGTAAGATCCAGGTACGCTTTACATCACGGACATGGTTCTGGCTGGCTGTTCTGGGGATTGGCCCCAGCTTAATGGGATATTTTCTTTATACCATGGGATTACAATATCTGGAGGCTTCAAGGGCAGGCGTTGTGGCAACAGTTGAAGTTCTTGCCGCGGTGCTGGGTGCGTATCTGTTTTTTGACGAACGTTTCTCCCTTCGGCAGGCCCTGGGTGGAGCATTTGTTCTGTCCGGCGCCATAGGTATCCAATGGGAAGAAATGAAACGACGCGGGAAGGAAGGGAGGTGATGCATCAAATCAAAACGTTCTTAACAGGAACATTATTAACTATTTAAAAGGGAGGAAAGAAGATGAAAAAATTGTTGTTGGGTGGTCTGATCGGCGCCCTGGTTCTTTGCCTGGGTGTTGGAACGTTGATGGCAGGTGAGATCAAGATCGGGTTTTTCGCGCCATTGACGGGGTTTGCTGCTGCGGACGGCGCTTCCGCTAAGAATGCCGTGATGCTGGCTGTGGATAAAATTAACAGCTCAGGTGGCCTGAATGGGAACAAGGTGAAGCTTGTTATCTATGATGACAGGGTGAATCCGAAAGAGTCGGTGGCCATTGCCAACAAGCTCATCGAGCGAGACAAGGTTGTGGCTGTTGTAAGCGGATCTTACAGCACGCCCACCCGGGTTACGGCACCCATTTTTAACAAGGCTGGCATTCCCATGGTTGCGGGGTATGCTGTTGACCCGAGTATTACAAAGGCGGGCCCATACATTTTCAGGACCGGCTTTCTCGGAGAAATTGAGGGGAAGGCGGCAGGCGAGGTCGCTGTGAATCTGTTAAAGGCGAAGACTCTGGCCGTGTTTACCATTGACAACGATTTTGGCCGGGCGCTTTCAAGGGGGTTTCATGCTCGCGTGCAGAAGTTTGGAGGAAAAGTTGTTTATGAACATGCCTTTGCCATCGGGACAAAGGATTTTTCCGCCATGTTGACGAAGGTTAAAGAGCTTTCTCCTGACCTGCTGTTCATCAGTGGGTATTACGAAGAGGCAGCTCTGGCCGTCAAACAGGCCAGGGAGCTGGGGCTCACCTGCAAGATTCTTGGCGAAGAGGGTTTTGACTCACCGAAGTTTCTGGAACTTGCCGGAGACGCCGCGGAAGGTGTTGTCATCACAACCAACCTGAACCGTGACGATCCGCGCCCATTCGTGCAGGATTTTATCAAGGTATACAAGGCGAAATACGGGATGGAACCGGATATGGTGGGCGCTTCCAGCTATGATGCCTTTATGGTTGTGGCAAATGCTATTCGGAAGGCGGGGACCAATTCCAAGGCTATCCGAAACGCCATCGCTGCGACGAAGAATTTTGAAGGGCTGACCGGCCGTATCACGCATTTCAACAAACTGGGCGAAGCGATGAAACCGGTCCAGGTGCAGATCGTCAAGGGCGGAGCGTTTCACTATTTTGGGGTGATTTCGGATCCGGAAATCATTACACCACCCGAAAAATAATTGATCAATCATTCTGATTCTCCGGGGAGGCCCTGCGCCTCTCCGGGGAATGGTGAGGGATATGCTCGCGCAACAGCTCGTCAATGGAATTACCATCGGGAGTATCTATGCTCTTATCGCCCTTGGTCTGACTATCGTATACGGGGTGCTGAAGATACTGCACATTGCCCATGCAGGGGTCTATGCCATGGGGGCGTACCTTGGGCTGTGGGTGTATCATCTTGTTCCCAACCTTTTTGTCGCCATGGTGGGGGCCATGATCCTGAGCGGCGTGGCGGGAATTTTCATCGAGAGGTTTTTATACAAGTCCATGCTGGACAAGTCCCGGATCGTGCCCTTGATCGCGAGCATCGGCCTGTTTATAGCGATGGAAGAGGCCTTTCGAATTATATCAGGTCCGTATGTCAAGGCCTTCCCCGTGCATTTCAAACAGAAACCATGGATTTTTGGTTCAATGAGAATCAGCGCCCCGCAGATGCTGGTCTTTGGCGTGACGGTTGTTCTCCTTGTCCTGCTCTGGTGGGTGATTTCAAGAACACGGATGGGCAAAGCGCTTCGGGCCGTTTCCATGGACAGGGAAATGGCGGATGCCCTGGGGGTGGCAACGGAGCGGATTATTTTACTAAGTTTTTTCATCAGTTCCGCCCTTGCCGGGGCCGCTGGGGTTCTCGTTGGGGTTTTTTATAATTCGGTCTATCCCACCATGGGAGACATCCCGGCCTACAAGGCCCTCGCCATCATCGTTCTGGGGGGGATGGGAAGTATTCCCGGCACCATCCTGGGTGCTTTTCTGATAGGGATTTCTGAAACATTTTTAATTGGGTTCGTAAATATTCCATTGCCCCGTGATGCTCTGGCCTTTATCGTGATGATCGCCGTGCTGATGTTCCGTCCTTACGGACTTCTGGGTAAGGAGTAGCGTGATGTCAGCCTATTTCGTGACTGTTGCCATTACCATCGGGATTTACGTGATTCTTGCCATCAGCCTTAACATCATCACCGGGTATGCCGGGCAGATATCCCTGGGCCATGCCGCCTTTTTCGGGATTGGAGCCTATGCCTCCGGGATGCTGGCAACCCGGGTGGGCGCGCCTTTTTTCCTGTGCCTTCCCTTTGCTGTTGTGGTTACAGGGATTGTTGGAGCCATTCTGGGTATTCCCTGCCTCCGGGTCAAGGAGGATTTCCTGGCGATTACCACCATGGGCATCAATTTCGTTGTCCAGGCAATTTTTCTCTATGTTCCCTTTTTCGGGGGAGCGCTGGGAATCAGCAATATTCCCGTACCTTCCATACATGGCGCTGAAATGACCAAATCAGCCTATCTGATCATGGTGGTTTTGTTCGTCCTGCTGGCTGTCGTTGTGGATGGATGGTTGACCCGAAGCTGGACGGGGCTGGCCCTTGCCTCCATTCGCGAAGACGAAACAGCGGCAGAGATGTCGGGGGTTAATCTTACCCGTTTCAAGGTGATTGCCTTCGTTCTGGGCAGTGCCATGGCAGGCCTGGCGGGGGGGCTCTATGCCCATTTCATGTCCTTTATCAGCGCCGCTGATTTCGGATTTCCTGAATCCATCGTGATTCTTTCCATGGTGGTATTCGGGGGCATAGGAACGCTGCGGGGACCGATTATCGGGGCGATCATCCTCGGAATCGCGCCGGAGCTGTTTCGCCCGATCCTCGATTACCGGACGCTTCTTTACGGGGCCATGCTGGTGGCTCTGATGCGGTTTCAGCCACAGGGTCTGTTGGGGATCGACAGCTTTTTAACCCGTAATTTTAGGCGATTGTGGAAACAGGAAGCGAGCATAGATGAAGCCTCTGCTTGAAATTGATTCCGTCTCCAAATATTTTGAGGGATTAAAGGCCCTGGAAAAGGTTTCATTTGTGATGAAAAAGGGAGAAATCCTGGGCCTGATTGGCCCGAATGGCGCGGGAAAGACAACGCTGTTCAACCTCATCACGGGATCTTTCCCCCTCACGGAAGGGACCATCCGGTATAAGGGGAAGAGCCTGTCAGGCTTGGGGCCATCTAAGGTGGCAGCGATGGGGATCGGAAGGACCTTTCAGCTTGTTCGCCCCTTCAAAGGTCTGACGGTGGTTGAAAACGTGATGGTGGCGCTGGGAGCGTCCCATTACCCGAGTTTTCTTGCCTCCGCCGCGCGTTTTCGTTCAGAGACCACCGTTTCGGAGGCAGAAGACCTTCTTTCGCGTGTGGGATTGTCGAAATACGCCGCGCAGAAGGCTGAGAATCTTCCCCTCGGGTTGAAGAAGCGCCTGGAGATTGCCCGGGCCCTGGCGCTTCACCCCGAGTTGATTCTCCTCGACGAGCCGGCTGGCGGGCTGCGCACGGAGGAAATGGAGCAGTTAATTGATCTGGTGAGGCGCCTCAACGGAGAGGGGATGACGGTTCTGGTTATCGAGCACAATATGCCCGTTGTGATGGAATTGTGCGAACGAATCGTCGTGCTGGACCATGGAATTAAGATTGCCGAAGGCCCCCCGGAGGAGATTCGTGAAAATCCTCAGGTCATCGAGGCGTATCTGGGGAGGGAAGAGGATGCTTGAGGTACGGGATCTCGTGGTG
>JALTEW010000421.1 GCA_027073795.1 bacterium
TGGCCACTTTGGCTATCCGCCAACGGATGATCAGGAAATGGCCATGCGACATCTCGCTGCTTTTGGAATCAGCACCAAAAACAATCCTATGTATTTGTTGAAAGGATATGCCGGAACAGGCAAGACAAGCCTTATCAGTGCTTTTGTCAATCTGCTGCACGAAACCGGTCGCAGGTTTGTCCTTATGGCTCCCACGGGGAGGGCAGCCAAAGTATTGGCGCAATACACCGGATTTTCATCTTACACGATTCACCGGCGGATTTATTATTCAGCCGTGGATAAGGATGGCCGGAGAAAGCTGACGCTGTCGCAAAATAAAATGAGCAACACGGTTTTTATTGTCGATGAAGCTTCCATGGTCAGCGATTATACGTTGGACAAAAGTATGATGACATCAGGAGGTAGTCTGCTGGACGATTTGATGCAGTATGTTTTTGCCCAAAATGGTAACAAACTCTTGCTGGTGGGCGATACGGCACAGCTTCCTCCCGTGGGGCTGGATATTAGCCCCGCGTTGGATGTGGATTATCTTCAGGGTGCTTTTAACCTGACGGCTTTTTCTTTTGAGATGCGTGAGGTTATGCGGCAGGCATTGGATTCCGGGATTCTGAAATCAGCGACATTCCTACGTCGTAAAATTGAAGAAAACAGGGCGGAGCCTCCTTTTTTTCTGTACAAAAACTTTAAACAGGATGTCCATATTATCGAAGATGGGTACGCGCTGGAAGATCTGATGCAAACAGCCTTTTCAGGAAACGAGGATACAGGCAGTATTGTGGTTACCCGGAGTAACAAAAGCGCCAATTTATACAACCAGCAGATACGAGGCAGGATACAGCTTCGCGAATCGATTCTCGATGCCGGTGATAACCTTATGGTTGTCAAGAACAATTATTTCTGGCTATCGCCTGATGCAAAGGCTGGTTTTATCGCCAATGGCGACCTGGCACAGGTTGTCAGGGTAAACCAATTTGAAGAACTTTATGGCTTTCATTTCGCGGAGGCAGAAATCCGGTTACCCGATTACCCGGAAGAAAAGGAACTGACCGTGAAACTCTTGCTGGATACTTTGGATGCTCCCGGTCCCGATATATCAGGGGAGGAGCAACGCCGGCTTTTTGACGAGGTGGAACGCGATTACATGTCGATTCCACAGCGTCGGAAACGGTTGGCAGCGGTGAAGAAAGATCCCTATTTTAATGCACTTCGCGTGAAATACGCGTATGCCATAACCTGTCATAAAACACAAGGCGGGCAATGGCCCGTGGTTTTTATTGATCAGGGATATGTCAATGAAGAGCAGGTAGATAAAGAGTACATGCGTTGGCTTTATACTGCTTTCACGAGGGCCACACGAACAGTTTATCTCATGGGTTTTAATCCTGCTTTTTTCGGCTAACGCAATTCCTTTTCGAGCCAGGGTAACAGTCGTCGGGCAGCCTTTTCCCCGGCTTTGATGATGTTTTTAGTTTCTTTAAAATCAGCCCAGGAAATATTTCCCAGGGGACAATTCACGATTTTGTCGGCATTGCTGACTTTCAGTTTGGTAAGATGGTAATTACGGATGTTCTCTGCCCGTTGCATGATATCGAGACCACTGCTCAGATCAACTTTCCCCCTGATGGGTTGGCTCACGTTCACA
>JALTEW010000422.1 GCA_027073795.1 bacterium
CAAGCTTGAATTTTAAGACGGTTTGTTTTATCCTTCTTTTCACCTCGTTGGTTCATTAAGGGTTGTTGGTGTTAACTCTTATCCACTTGAATCAACGAGGTTTTTCAATCCTTTTCCCCCCTCTGAACTCTCTCTATGACGGATCTTGGGCCAATCGCTTTGCGTCTAAAAGATGTTTCCCTTGAGGATAGCGGCATGGCATGTTAGGGATGGTCCATGATAATCGATAGAACCGGAAAGGTTGGAGAAGATTTTTATGTCTTGGGTCACGCAAGCGTGCCGGTTTACCTGCTAAATGGTGTGTGCCCCACCCTTTTTGACGCGGGCTTTACGGGGCTGGCAGACCTTTATATACAGGCAATCAAGGTAGTTTTGGGTGGGAGAAAACCCGCTTTCCTCTTCCTGACGCACGCGCACTGGGACCATATCGGTTCTGCGGGTCTCTTCAAGGAGACCTGGCCGGACATGAAAATCGTCGCCTCGCAAAAGACCCGTGAAATATTATCAAAACCCAGCGCGGTGGAACGTGTTGTCTCCCTGAACCGTGAGGCCTTGGGCGCCCTGCGGGACTGGGGGGTAACTTCTCTGTGCGAGGAGCCCTTTGTCCCCTTCGCGATCGATGAAACACTGGTCCCTTGGAAGCCTTATGACGTGGATGATGGTGTGACCGTTCAGGGGTTCCCTTCACCGGGGCATACCCGAGATTTCACCGTTTACTGGACCCCGGAAAGAAAAATCCTTATTGCCTCTGAGGCGGCGGGATGTGATGATGTCCCCGAATTTATCGTGAACTATGATGCCTATATTGAAGGGATTGAAACCTTTATCCGTTTAGGTGCCCAGATCCTTTGCACAGGTCACAAACTCGTGTTAACGGGTGAGCACGTCTCGAAATATCTGGAACATATTAGAGAAGTGGCTGAATCCTATCGCCTATTTGTTGAGGAACTTCTGGAACAGGGGAAGTCGATTGAGGAAATCGCAAACCATATCAAACAAAGGGAGTGGGAGCAAAAATCCTTTCCCAAGCAACCACTTATAGCCTATATGATGAATACAAAAAGGCGAATTTTAACGTTGAAAGAACGATGGGAAATGCGAAAAATGGCCTGAAATGTGTCAAGGCTTTTTGCATGTGAGGATACTTTACATATCTTTGGAGAATATCTTTTGATTAAGAAAGGTTATCGCTTATTGTCTTGACAATGTCTCCAAAGTGTGCTATCTGGGCAGGTGAAATCATGTGTTAACTCAAAATGGCGGGAGGTCGCGATGGCATGGAACGTATGTTTAGCCGCTGATAACGAAGCCATACAGCATTTATTTTCGAAGACTTTTGAGGGTAGGGGAGATATCTCTGTTAAATTCTGTGAGTCGGCGGAAGAAACTCTCAGGGAAATAGAAGAGAGCCCCCCTCATCTTTTGATTGTCTCTATCAACCTCCCGGATAAAGACGGATACGATCTTTGCGGGGAATTGAAAGAAAAGGGTGCAACATTTCCTGTTCTTCTTATTGAGGATATCTTTGAAGATATTGACCTGGAGCGTTGCCTGGAGGTTCAAACGGATGGATTTATCGCAAAACCGTTCGAGGAAGACCTTATCGCGGAAAAGGTTGATGAGGTTCTGCGTTTCCGGGA
>JALTEW010000423.1 GCA_027073795.1 bacterium
TCAAGCTCAACCCTGTCTGTGGAAGTATCAGGAAATGAAATCTTGTTTGTTCGAGTCTTCTGAAAATACCGCTTAAAAACCACCACACCAGGATGCCTGACAACACGACCAAAAGACCTGTTGCCGCTGATGCCAAGGCAATCAAAGATGGTCTATTGTGGTTTTCTATGAATTGGAGGATCTGGATATACTCAACAAAAAAAACCAATGGCAGGGTTATGATTCCGGCAAGCAAGCCGGCCCCTCTGCGATATGCATTTATGTCATCTGCTCCCGCAAGGGTTTTCAAGGCCTTCCTGGCCGCTTGAAGTTGTAAAGATGGCGTGTTCTTTGATGCAATAACCCAAAAAAGGGCAAGAACGGGAGCGGCAACAAGGATACTAACCCCATACAATCCGACCAAGGAACCGCCTACACCAAGATAATCGGACCAGCCTCTCAATCCGTCCGGAAGATAGGGCACGCTTCGAAAAAGATCGCCAATTACAAGGATGATGGCCATGACCCCAAGGGCCAATCCAACGAATCCCAGGGCCTCGCAATATCTCGATTTCAAGTTTTCTTTGGGCTGCGTGGGTTCTTCCTGGTTCATCTTTCCCGCCTTCCAAGCGAAGAGAGTATGACAATAACCCGACAAGATCAAGACCACGGGCTGGTCCCAAATTACCGGACTAAATTCGGCAGTCGGGCACTGCAAGCGGCCAATGATCACGGACGCAGAAAGGCGGGCCGGAGAGGCTGTTGAAAAGGTCCGTTTTGTGGAGCGCAGGCGGCTCGCCTGCCTGTAACCCAGGCCGCTGGCCTGGAGAGAATATCCTGATTTATAAACAACTTACCTCGTGATGTCAAGAAGGGCAGACACATAGGTCTGCCCCTACGATCCAATGCGAAAATCCATCAAATCAACAGCCTCCGGGAGGCCTGCGCTCCGCTCGGCCACGGTCAACGGCCCCGGACGACGACCAAATCCAACCCCGCCCCCGGTTGCAAGTCGATAGCCCTGGACACCATGAATGCGACGTCCAGGCCGTGGCCCGTCCTTTCGACCACGGATTCGCCGTCAACGGTCATATCCCCGCAGGACTGCTGGCAATCCCATTGGATCACGACCTTCACGGGGTGATTGGCATGCGAGGTCAACCTGACTGCCACCCCGGTTTCAGTGCGTTGCAAGTCCAGGTCGAAACGGGCGTCCCCCATGCGCAATCCCTTGTAGCGCGCAAACGGCCATCCGTTTGGCAGGTGCGGTCGGATGCCGAACATTGCGTGCGGGGCATCCGGGCTGAATCCCACCAGGTATTTCAACACCGCGTCCAGCACGATCCCGCCCTCCCAGGGCCTGAATTTCGCGGTGTAATCGCCCAGCGCGCCGCCCTGGTCATAGATCAACGTCAAGCCGCTGTGGTCGTCGAATATCATGGCCTCTCCCAGGTTGCCCGATGTGCTCAGGCTAAGCGCCACCGCGTTGAAGGCTGCCATGGCATGGGAATAGCCGATATCCGTCATGGCCCGCAGGGTGTAACCGGGCAGCATGCCCGTGTACAGGCCCTTTTCCACTTTCAAACCATGGAAATTTGGGTCTTCCGTATCCCGCCTGGGTAGATGGATTATTTACAAAGAAGATTGAGCAGTCCTGAAC
>JALTEW010000424.1 GCA_027073795.1 bacterium
GGCGAGGAGTTTTAAGTGATTAGGTTGTTAAGTTTGGTTTTTTTCTTTAAAACCTGCCTCACGCCCCAGTGAAATACGCCTACGGCTGTCCTTCAGAATTTCACGGGGCAAAGCAAAGACGCCAAGTTATTAAAATATAAAGACAAATAACATCTCAAACAGATAATTTCAATCCTATGTCTTTTTTATCATTATAGACAAGAAACATTTTCATTGGGTTTTTCTTTGCCTGTCTGCGTGCGGGCACGCACAGGCAGGCGGGCTTGGCCCCAGTTGAATACACCCCAGTACGATCTCCCGGACCTACGGGGTAAACTTCGTTGTGCTCTTCGAGCAATTCAACAGGGCTTAGCGCCTGCCTGCCGGCAGGCAGGGCTTGGCGTGATATATTGTTTTTATGTTTAGCCCTTTGCCTTTTCATCCATTTTGTTATATAAAGCGAAAAAAACTTGGGAGCTTAAAAAATATGGCACGTGTAACGGTAGAGGACTGTTTAAGAAAGGTGGGGGGACGCTTCGACCTGGCCATCCTGGCGGCGCGACGCGCCAAGATGATTCAGCAGGGATCCAAACCCTTGATTGATACCGGTAACAAAAATATCGTCACGGCATTGCGGGAAATCGCCGCGGGCAAGGTCTGGTTTGAACCGAAGAAAAGCCCGGAAGATGAGGCGATAGATGCCACATTCGAGGAGGAAGCCAAAGAAACGCCCCAAGTAGAAGAAGCAACTGAGGATACGGTAGAAGAGAAAGCAAATACTCTTGAGGAAAAAAACGCGTAATAATGGTTTACCACCATCTATGAGACAATAAGGCCTACATAAAATTTATGTAGGCCCAAAATTCACTGTCTTTTCATTTTTCAGAACCACCGCGCTCGGTTAGAACCGCAATTTTGTCCGCATATCGCCTGATTGAACCGTCTTTCATGGTTTCAACCTTACCTAAGGTGATTCGCACCTCGTCTCCTATAAGCAAACTGTCATAGGTCAAAGGGGTTTTTGAACGTGCCATTAGGATTTTTGTCTTCTTGTGGAAATAAAAGGTCAGCTTGGTTCCATCCTTGAACCCCTTCCCGTTCTTGATGGCTACCGTAACAAAGTTCTCCCCTACCTCCTGGATAATTCCCGTCTCTGTCGGGACATCTCCCGCATAAGCGATAAGAATACCTGACACGAAAAATCCTGCTAAAACAAATAGCACCAAACTTTTAATTGAAACTTTACCTTTTCTATCGCGCATCTTACACTCCTTTAAATGAACATAATTCAAGCTTATTGAAAAACTTCCCGCCAGTAGTGGATTTTGAAGCTGTTCATCGGAAGACTTACCGTTGTGGGATGAACTGTTGTATCGCTCGTTTGCACAATAATTTGATTATTTTTGCTGTCATACACCGGAGCTGATGGAAGACCATTCCCAATAATAATCGATTTGGGAATAGCTCCACCTTCCTGCCCCGTCTCGGTATCTGTAGCATCCACGACATTGTCCCCATTCAAATCAAGGACAGGATTATCCGGAGCGCAGCCCGTATCATATTTAACGGCATAGAGGCGCGCAACCCCGCCATACCCGCAGACATCATTGTTAGGCGTAAAGGTGGTAAAAAATACAATCCCTCCAACGAGCAGACTGGTTGAAGTTACCCGTTCCCCCGTGTTAGGCAGGTCAAAATACCAGCCACGTTTATCAGGTGGAATCTTGCCATTCTCTGAACAATACCCGGAAATACCCGGACTGTCCGAATTCACGAGGTCCGATTTGGGTACCGGCAATGCTCCCTCATCCAGGATACAGTAGAAGCTCTGGGTATCTGTTGTGGTTTTATCGGAGGTTACATCAAATTTTCCCGTTCCGAAATAGACGGCGACCACCTGCCCACCTGTCCGGTCAAAAAGCGAGAGACTCGGCTTGATCCGAATCGGCTGCGTCACCCCCGTCGTTGTCAAAATCTCTACCACCGTGCTTGCCGCGTCCCCCCAGGGACTGCCAATATGATCAGGCACAGTCGCCTTCCACATCCTTCCCAGCATATCGCCAATATAGACTCGATCGATACAGGTGTTTTCGTTGAAGTCGATGGCCGCCGGGGAAGCCATGACGTTATTTAATGTGTCATCTACCTTAAGTTTAAAGATCGTACTGCCATCCGCCATATTGACCCCAAAGAGGTACCCCTTGGTATCCGTATTATCATACCCCGAACCGAAGATACCTACCCATTTAAAATGCGTGGTTCCCCCCGCAGTCACCAGGCCCACCTGGGGGATGGACCAAGACTCACCCAGGTCGCCGTCGGTGAACTCCCACAGGGGTTTGGGATACCCGCCGTCTCCCGTGATATCCAGTGCAAAATAGGCCTTTCCCCCCTGGCGTTCCCCAGACAACAGAATGGTTTTCCAGTCATAATCGTTGGGCACAGTGCTACCAATCTGGCAATCGGCAATGACCGGCGTCAGATCAACGTAGTAGTTATGGGCATACGGATCATTCCCGAGGGATTTCAGATTGTATAAAAGATTGTATGGAACAAAAGCCCATCGTTCCGTCCCATCGTTGATATTGAAAGCATGGGTCATCCCGTCATTCGCACCCACGATAACAAGATGAGCTCGGTTATAACGATTCGCCTTGAAATCGGAATAATGACTCACCCCTGAGGAACTATACACCGCCACAGCATCCCAGTAGGCATTGGGCTCCGTCCGCACCATCGGGGTAGAGTAGATAATATCTCCCAGTTTCCACTGGTCACCTCCGGCTTGGTTGGGGTCCCGGTCCCGGTACCCCCATGAGGCGCTGTAATCCCCGCGGATGTAATCGATGAGATGGTCCCTATCTGAAGGGCTAACGCCAAGCAAACCCGCCGTTAGGCTTGAATTCGATGTATCAAAATATTCCTGCGCCGTTGTTGTCGCTGAAGTGGCTGTATAGATTGAACGGCTACTGGGGGTTTGCGTATGTAACAGCTCTCCCGCCTCCCACAGAGGCACGCTTCCAGAGGTGTAAGGCAATGCAAAACATTCCAAAAATCCCTTCCAACCTCTGGGATGAAACTTCGCGCGGAAGAGCTTATCCCCCGTGGACTGAGAGGTGCTCAAAACCGCCACGGCTGTTCCGGAAGAAATTCGGTAGAGGATGTCATTAATGGCCGCCTGAAGACTGGCGTACAAAGAGGCCTGGTCTGAAGCCCCGTAATACTGCCCATGCCCATGGTTTCCGTCTGCCGCATCCTGGAGAAGAGTCGCTGCCGCGCCACCGAACCCAATCGTATAGGTAACAAAATTCTGCTTGGGTGTTTCGCCGGAACCATTCCCCAATGAAGGAGCAAAATCATTGTCATATCCGTAAAGCGCCACGTCATCCAAGCTGTCACTCGTACTACCACTTCCATCATCGCTGTTATTGTCATGGTCATAGTCCTGTATATTCGTGGGCACATTTCCACCGTCTTGATACGATTCACCATCTGTGGTGAGAATGACAAAGTTTTTCTGACACCAGTACTGGATGGGGCTGACATACTGGCCATCTACCATGATTTTCGGGGCAAAGGCGCCTGAATAAGTCGCGCCACAAGAAGAGGTTTGCCCCCCAAAATATCTGGATGCTTCATAAAGATCATTGGCCAGGGGGGTGCACGCCTCCGCAAAGATGCTGTTGACATAGTTGATTAAATCTTCTTTATCCGCGTGCCCATTCCCATCATAGTCTGCCGTCAGATCTATGCAGGGGAATACAATCCGGCCACCCGTTGTTTGTGAGCACCCATTTTGAAACTTCATGACACCATACTGGATACCCGAGGTATTTTTGATGAGTTTCGACACCACCCATTTTGCCATCGTGATTCTCGATAGCCTTCCCATATCATAGGGCCCATCAAACTTCGTGTTATTAGCACCCCATGACCCTTTGAAAACAATCCAGGTAATACCCCCAAACGTCATCTCCACATGGTCTAACGATGCTAAATTAGTTTTTATTGCACTGATACTTCCAGAAATATCGATAAAAACGGCCGGGTTATAGCGGTAGGAACCGGAGGAGCCTGTAAGGCCGGGAAGATTTGTCAGCCATTTGTCAGATGAATCATTAATGTCATCCGCTACCTGGATAACCTCCGCCTTGCAATCATGGCCGGCCCAATATACACCATGATAAGGATCATCATAAATAGCTTTCGCGATGACATAGGCAGCATCACTGGGATAGGTCAAACCACTATGTCCCCACCGCATACTTCCAGACGTGTCGATAGAGATTAAAACGTTGGGGGAAAGACTTGTGGTAACAAAAGGCGGGTCCGCTTGGGGAGAGGCAACACCTTTTTCTGGGAGAAAAAGCACCAGGGTTAAGGCAATAATTAAGGCCCCCTTTAAAAAGAGGTACAAAATTCCCGATGCCCTTTTTTGAATTCTATTTCTTCTCTTAATCTTCATGAGATAACCCCGCTTTCTTTATTTATAAAGCTGTAAAGCTTCTTTTTACTTTTGAAACACCCGGCTGACTTCCATGCGGACTTCCTTGGTCCCCGCCGCGCCGGCGGCCTTTCCATGGCTGCTGACAAGATAAAAATAGCGCCGGTATAAGTCGGGGTCCCACCCGGCAGGAGGATGGGAACTTTTAGTGAGGGGGTCTATTTTAAAATTGTAACTCATATTTGTTCCGAGGATTAAATCCGTTCCAAAGTAGACTCCAACGGGCGCGCTTGCAGGACTGGAAAGGCTAAGCTTTGTCCCCCCCTCAGAGGTATTAGCCTTGAACCAGCTTACCCCGGCGTCTCCTCCCGCGTCAGCGGCGTTAAACAGGAGAGTCGCAATTCGTTCATTTCCCGAAATCCTGGTGTCGATGGCGGTGTTCTGAATGGCAAAGACCCCCACAATCGTCGCGACCAGCAGAACAATCAGGGCGATAACCAGGACAAATCCCCGTTCATTTGTAGCTGAGCTTTGTTTTTTATATCTTGTTTTCATTTAAATGGTTCCTCATCTACAATCCAAAATTTCTCAGCCTCAATAGAGAAGTTAAAAGCCTCCGGCGAAAAGGGCTCAATACACTGCTCGCCCCCGGTGTATAGGCCACGTTCGAGGCACCCAATGTGTATGTTGTTGTATCGGTATAATCCGGATCCTTTGTGTTGTTTTTCATCAAAAGATAAATCCGTATGGCCCTTATCTGATCGATTGTGTAGGTGCCAGAGGTCGGATCTGATTGGGTTGTCCCATCTGACATGATAAAATCGTACTGGAGGATATCAGCCCCTTCTGCAAGAGCTCGAGGTGTTCCCGTGGAGGTCGCATCGTTATGATCGTTGATATAGAGAGTTTCGGAAGTTATGTTGTAAGTCCGCGTCCTTAGGATGTAGGCACTGCCACTGGTATAGGTGGCTGAATTATCTGAGGAAGAATCAAAGGCAGGGGTCAGGCTGGAAAGGTTGGTATCCAGATTGCCCAGGGTGAATGTTCTTTGAGTGCCCGTTCCTGAAGCCGCTGTAATGTTACGGATAACACTGTGATTTTCATCACTCGTTACAAGAATTATGTTTTTATTCACATAATCGTTGTTAGACGATGCGAAGCTCCCGCCCGACTGGATCTCTACCGTCACACTTGTGGGAGGAGAACCACTCGAAGAGTTTATCTTGAATCCGTCAAATGTCTGATCAGCGTAGAGCACGGTAAGCTCATCCGAGGCCGGAGTCGTTCCACTTGAGATATTGTTGTTGACCACACGAATCGCCTTCGAAGACGGAACCAGGCACCCCGCCATTCTCAAATCCCGCATAATCATATTCATTGCCGCCCTGCCCTGCTGCTGCATATCCATCTTCTGGTTGGTGAGAGAAAAGCTTTTCTGCTGGGAATTAAATGTGGCATAAACCGCTCCCACGATGACAATACTCAAGACCAAGGCAATCAAAAGCTCCACCAATGTAAACCCCGTGTTAGTGTTAACTTTCGTTTTCAGAGGCAGGTCCTGAACTTTAAATTTCTCACATCTTTTAAACCATTTCTTTGCCCTACAAAAATTACAAAAACTAAATTTCATTCTCAAATCCTTTTTAGATGTGAAAAAACTATTTTTATTTTTTATTCATCTCACGCAACATTTTTTACTTTCCTCGATGGGGCTATCTCCTGATATGAAAATTCCCATAACCCGGCATTCCTCTTGGCGTGTTCAATCGTCATACTGATTAAATTTCCATCTCTGTCTAAATCGACGTAAATATTTTCACTGATTTCCCTCGTCTCAAAGATTTCATTGTCCGAGAATTCTACCAAGGCCGTGTCTGTATCCGCAAAATATTTGACTCTCGTTTTCTCTCAGTTTTCATCCCTGTCATTTTTCATCAATTGGCCTCAGCCTCCTTCATCATTGATACACAATGGTTGAAAACTGAACGTTGTGACTGTTTCCCTGCGGCCCCGTCCAACTCACTCTCAAATCAATGGTTTTCATCTTTGACGAGGCAGTGCCCGTTGTACTCGGAGGATTACTTTCCGTAACCGTCCAGCTGCGGGTAAAAACAACCCCATTTGCACTTGGTGGACTATTATCTACATGCGTTCCATTTGATAAATCGGTATCTGTATAGGACTTGTTTTTCAACTCCTCTATCTTATCCTGCCCAAAGATGGAGGCCTGGGTTATCTGATTGGAAAAGGAGCCACCCCGAATCGCCGTTATCTGAAGCAGGGCCATGGCCATCATCCCAATCGCCAGAATGAGAATGGCAATCATCACCTCGATGAGGGTAAATCCGTTTCTATCTGAAAATCTTTTAAATAATCTATACATCATCATTTCCTGTCACACTTCCTCTACGTTGGTTCCCATCCAGTGCCGTTATAACGCGATAACGCGACACGCCCAGTTAAGGCATTTGTTTCAATCATATATACGTCTGTAGTTTCTCCCTTAATATAGACTGAAACATCCGTTTCGGTATAGGTTGATGATCCATCCGTATTATGACCAGCCGTCCCCGATGGTTTAAAACGTATATAGATCTTTCCCGAGGCATTTGAACCTCCGCTTCCTGTTACAAAGACAACGTTCTTGGGAAAGCTTTGGACGCCACCTTCAGTCTTCCATGTTGAAGACGAACTATCCCACTGCTGCAGATAAAAGGTATCATTGTCCTGATCTATTACAACGCGCCATTCCACATTGTCCGAAACTGCTTTAATTCTTGCCTCTTGAATTTTCGAAGTTATTTCTCTTGCCGCACCCACCACGCGATAATGCTTTAACCAGCTCCCAAGATATGGAATGGTAAACGTTGCCATAATGGCTATCAGGGCCAAGACAACTGCCAGTTCCAATGAGCTGATTCCCCGTTTATTCAAGATTCGCTTCATCATAAAGTGCCTCATGCAAATATTTAAGCAATTATTATGCCATTATTACACCGGAACCCAACCCGCGCCCTTTTTCATCCGGAGCCAAACACGCCCTGTCGTGGAAAGAATTGTTAAACGAAACACTTCGCCGGATTGCCCGGATACATAGATCGAGTTGCTCGACGACGTTCCACTGGGATTAAACTGTATATTTCTCTGGCCCGTCGTAAAACTCCCGACGGCTGTTATGGTCACGCCCCTGGGTGCCGTCTTGACACCCCCAAACGACGTCCAAGTCCCGGAGTCATTTACCTTATCTCCCTGTTCTAACCAGTAAGAATTGGCGTCAATATCAATGACAACTCTCCACTCCTTGTTATTGGAAACCGCTTTTATCCTGGCTTCCTGCAATGACGAAGCCAATTCCCTGGCCGCTCCAACAACCCTGTAGTGCCGTAACCAGCTTCCCAAATAAGGAACCGTAAACGTGGCCATGATGGCGATCAGGGCCAGAACGACCGCCAGTTCCAGCGAGCTGATTCCCCGTTTGTCATTTATTTTGTACAACATCCCTTCCTCCAATCACCATTGAAGCAATTAATATGCCATTTCTGACATTTTCAATTTCATTATAAATTCTGGTCTGTCTTGACATTTCAACTTTAAAGCAAAGGAGTACAAAGGTAAAGGTCACGGGGTAATATACAAGGTAAAGGAGGAAGAAAAAGTGTTTCGTTTATCTCGTTTGTCCGGTTTCTCTGGTTTATTTCGTTTGTCTCACCCACGCCTGCCTGCCGCAGGCGGGGTAAGATGGCAAGTGATTTATATCATTACTGATTTTATGTTTTCTTTGCGGGCCTCGCGGCTTTGCGTGATCTATAAAACCCACATCCCAAACCTCCCTTCACGCCAAGTTCGCCAGGAACATGGTCATTCTTTTTCTGTTTTTCTCCGTGTGTCTCGTGGCTTTATATGAGCCATCAAACTCCCTTCGCCCTTTATCCCAGTAAAATCCGTCCCTGTTAAATGAGTGCTTACGCAATTTAACTGGATAAACCTGCGTCTGACCGCTTCGCGGTATTTCATCCCGATGAAATGGCCTTCGGATTTCATTGGACAAGCAGGGCAAGAATCCGTGTCCAGAAAATCAAAAATCCGCGGTCATCTGCGTAAATCTGTGACCAAAACCTGTTATTTTACGAAAAAAATTTCGCTTATGACAAATTTTGTTTCGCTTTTTGCGCCCTTACCAGTAAAAAAAGGGCAAGGCTAAGGATACACGCCAGGAGAATACGAGGAATGATAATCCATCTGCCCATCCCCCCTACCACGACGAAGATCAGGGTATCCTCCACGACGGCATGACAGGTAGCAAGGAAGAGCCCGAGAAGCCACAGGTCCGGGGCCTTCAGGGCCTTTTCCCTTGAGATCTTGATGATGACCCCTGCCCCATAGGCGATGCCCAGAAAGATACCGGTAAAAAGGGGAATCAGGGTATGAGCGGAAAACCCCATTCTCCCAACCTGTCCTTGTATTTTATCCATGCCCTGAAACTTTTTCCAAAACGGCAAGGCGCGAATCAACTCAAAAATCACGAGCAGAGGAACGATGATACATAATAGTTGAAGTGAGAGCTTCATCGCCCCGATGAATGGCTGCAAAAAAAGACTGTGAAAGAAAAGGACCGCAGACATTCTAATTCCCCATCAGAAGCTGGCTGACAAGCCATCCGACCAAACCTGAACTGACCAGCCGCAAAAGTGCAAGCCGCAACGCAGGCGCCTTGGCCTCTTTTAAAACGGCGGTCTCCACGATGAGGTTGTGTGAAATCCCAAGCATGAGACCTATCAGCGTTATCTGCGGGATGGTCATGTGGAGAGGAATCATGACAGCAATGGCCGCATACAGGTTAACCAGATTCCCCGTCACCAAGACAAACCCTGCCTCTCCCGGCAACCCCCATATCTTCATCACGGGAGCCAAAATATGCCCCAGCCATCCCAAAGCCGGCGTGAGTTTCAACCATTCAATCAAAAAATAAAACGGGATAATCACCCTCAAGAGTTTGAAGGTGGTCATCAACCCTGATTTCAGTCCGGTCATCAGGGCTTCCACCCAGAGAAATTCCTTTCCCCCGGGACTTGCCATTCTGGAATCCCCCCGTGCAGATGAACTTGACGATGCCATGGCTATTTGAGGTGATCAATATACCATTCGATGGAGGCCTTCAGGCCATCCTCTACAGAGAAAGAAGGGGTATAGCCCAACCAAGTCTGAGCCACGTTGATTCCGGCCAGACTGTGCTTCACGTCTCCGGGACGTGGCGGCCCATAAACGGGTTTGATCGCTTCCACCCCCTTTTTATAAGGCTCTATCAGTGACTTGAGAAGCGCTAAAAGGGCTTTCAGGTCAATCCGCCTCCCACACGCGACATTGAAAACCTTCCCTCCTACTCTCTTTGCCTCGCAGGCACGGATGTTGGCATCCACCACGTTCCGAACATAGGTAAAATCCCGACTTTGAGTTCCATCCCCAAAGATGGTCGGGGATTCTCCCCGTAGCAATTGGCGGATAAAAATAGGTATCACCGCAGCGTAGTCTGAAAAAGGGTCCTGCCTCGGCCCAAAGACGTTAAAATAGCGAAGGGATACCACTTCCAGGCCAAACAGTTCCGTAAAAACAGTGGCGTAATATTCGCCCGTAAGTTTTGAAACCGCATAGGGGGATTTGGGTGCGGGAGTCATACTTTCAACCTTTGGAAGCGTTTCACTATCCCCATAAACGGAGGAAGATGAGGCGTAAACCACGCGTTTCGCACCCGACTCCCTCGCCGCGATAAAAACGTTCAGGGTACCCGTTGCATTGACCTCATGGGTCGTCAGAGGATCCTCCACGGAGCGCTGCACCGACCCGAGCGCCGCCTCGTGAAACACAAAATCAACCCCCTTCATCAAACGCCGGAGCGTGTCCATATCCCGGATATCCGCCTTCAGAAACATGAACCGTTCGTTTAATTCCACATGGTCGATATTCTCTATCTTTCCTGTGGAAAGATTATCAATACACAACACGGTATGCCCCTTATTTAAAAGGGCATCCACAAGATGAGAGCCGATAAATCCGGCGCCCCCGGTTACGAGATAAGTTGCCATAAAATCTCCTTTCTAAGCCTCAATTTCCCACTCGTGGAACAGGCGACAGACCCCAACATCCTTGACGCTGCTCCGAATGGCGAAAGCAGTCTGGTGCTGAATGTAGTCAAAAGGATATCCGTCCTCCGCATGCACGGCAACATCGAGAAAATAGGTGCCTTCGATAAGCGTGTTCTCCTTGATGATGAATCGTACCTTTCCTTCTTCCTTGTTCAAGGGGACGGAGATCTTCTCAATATCCGTGTTTGTGCCGTAACAGCAGATGTTGTCAGCGGTAAAGATACCTACCCCAAATGCTACCGCCTGTGACGGGCGCTGATGCACGTGGTAAGTCATCTCTATAATCGTTGGCTCCCCGATGTTATAGATGGATTGCTCCTCACCCGCCTCCGTAAGAAGTTTGACTTCTGTAATCTCTATCTGCTTGTCTCCCCACCGTTTTCCCATCAGGGCTGTCCCTACCTGATGTGTCACTTCAAAGATTTTTTCTTCATCTTCTTTAACGTTCTCCCGGTAACGATCAATGATGCGCCTTGGCTCGCCGCGATCCGCAACCTCACCCTTATTGAGCCAGATAGCTTCATCACACCAGCGCTCCACGGCAGACATGTCATGGGTTACCATCACAATGGTCTTCACGGAGGCCTTGAACTGCCGGATAATTTCTTTACACTTATGACCAAACGATTCGTCCCCAACGGCGAGAACCTCATCGATAAGCAGTATCTCAGGATCCACGTGCACAGCCACAGAAAACCCGAGGCGCATATACATCCCGGATGAATAGGTCCTGACCGGCATATCGATAAAATCCTCCAGCTCGGCAAAGCGAACGATCTGATCAAAACGCTCTCGTATCTCCGATTTGTTCAATCCCAGAAGGATACCATTGATATAGACGTTCTCTCGACCTGTGAACTCCGGGTGGAATCCCGCTCCAAGCTCGATCAGGGAAGAGAGCTTTCCATTGACCTTAATGTGCCCGGAATCAGGACGGTAAATCCCGGCAATTAACTTCAGCAGGGTACTTTTCCCCGAACCGTTCTTTCCTATAATTCCCACCGTCTTTCCTCTGGGAACGGTGAGGGAAATATCATTTAGGACCTCGATGAACCGTTCCTTTTTGGGGGCGATACGCCGCTTGCGCAACAGGATGTCCTTCAACGTAACATAGTTGCTTTTCAGAATCGTCCGCTTGAAACGCTTGGACACGTGGCTGAGTTCGATGGCAGGACCGCTCATATTTCCTCGGCAAAAGATTCCCTGTAGGTGTTGAAGATGGCATTGCCAATAACAATGGTGACAACCCCCAGGATTAGTAACCATCCCAAAACCCTAAAATTCGGGAAGCGGCCATAGAAAAAGATGTCCTGATACATAAGGGTCATTAGGGCCATGGGGTTAAAATTGACCAGGAATCTAAAACGTTCCGGGATCTGCTTGAGGGGATAGATGATAGGGCAAACAAAAAACCACAAGGTCAGCAGGTTTCCCAGGATGTGCGTCAGGTCACGAAAATGGACATTTAGCGCGGAGAGTGCCAGCACCAGTCCAAGGGTAAAAAGAAGCTGTGCGATAAGAATAAGCGGCAGCACAACGAGCGGCCACTCTGGAACGAGGTGGCTTGCCCAGAGAAAGATGAAAAGAATCGGCAGGCTCAGCAGAAAGTTTATGAGGTTGGAAAGCAGCGTTACCATCGGAAGAATCTGCGGGGGAAAGAAGGCTTTGGTAATAAGGTCCCCCCGCCCCACAATGCTGTTAACCCCCTCCAGAAGGGAAGCGGAAAACCATATCCACGGAAGCAGCCCGCAGAACATGAACACGGGGTAATGTTCCATCTGAATCCGCATATAAACGGAAAAAACAAGGGCATAGACGGCCATGAGCAGGAGGGGATTGAGAAACGACCAGAAAAACCCCAGGATGGAGCCCCGGTAGCGAAGTTTCAGTTCCTTGATGACCAGGGTCCAAATCAGGGCCCGGTACTTGTATAAATCCTTTAAATCCAGCACAAGTGTCTTGATTACCGCCACGACTCTTTCCTGTCTCCACGGTCTGTTACATACACGATGCTCTTATCCCGGCTCTCCTCCCACACCATTCGAAAAAGGTCTTTTTCGCTCGGCGCATCGGGATAGTTCCCCACATAGGCACGCAGGAATCGAAGCCGGAGACTTCGTGAAATCCCGCTTGGGATGGAGTTGTTAAGTTGAACAAGGTTTTTCATCATCAGTTTCATAGGCAGGGTATCAAAAAACCTCACATAATCATAGTCCATCAGTGTAACGGAAGGAAACTCATCTTCCTCTGCGACCATGATATTGCACGCCTTCATGTCCGCGTGAAAAATCCCCTTATGATGAAGCAACCCCATAAGATGCCCCAAATGCTCAGCAAGATTGCGTTTAAGGCGCCAGACAGCTTGGCCTTTCAGTAACAGGAGTTGGAACAACAGACGGTCCAGTTCTACCCCCTCTACAGCCTCCATGAGGAGAACCCCACCCTGTCTCGTTTTCACCATCGCGTACGGAGTGGCTACCGGGATCCCCCGAGCTGCCAGCCCATTCCCCGCTTTCCATGCCCGTAACACACGCCCTCCTCTTACCCATTCTTTTAAATCGTCCAGCCCCCCCCGTTTTTTATACCACTTGACACAAAAGGGAATCTGTCCCGGCCTGTCCACTCTAAAAATCACAGATTCAGGGCTATTTTTCAGGGCATTTTCCGGATGTTCCCTATAAAGGGTGTTAAAATCGCCAAGGAATGAAAAAATATCCTCCACCGTGAGATCACGCCTGGCCGCGATGCGCAGATAAGGAAAACGAACCTGGTAAAATTGGGAGCTGTTTTTCATGCAGCGCCTGGAACGGCTTATCTCATGCCGCCTCTGAATCTCCTGCTGACGTTTCATAATCTTGTCTTCCGCCTCTGCGCTCAAGGGAACACGGGTAGCTTCCCGGTAACCATCCATCAATTCATCAATTCCCGCCTTTCCCACGAGGGGCATCAGAGACGCCACCAGATGGGCCAACCCATCAATCCGGTTTTTTTCAGTGAGACTTTTGACAAAGGACAGGGGAAAGAGATCAATCAATGCCAGCGACTCATCTTTTAAAATGAGCAGGTTGCCCGCGTGGTAATCCCTGTGGATGCCCCCCCTTTCATGAAGCAGGGCAGTAAATTCTCCGGCGACCCGCATCAGTTGCAGCCTCTTGTCGTAGGATAGCGCCTCCTTAACAGAGAGATAAAGATATAACGAAGACCCCTCCAGAAACTGGTACCCCAGAAGCGACATTGTGGGTCTCCACCCATTTCTTTTTCGAATGAGAAACAGGGGTTTTGCGGTGGGAATGCCACGTTGCCTGGCCGCTCCCGCATTCGCCAGCTCCCGATCGGCATAGGGGGCAAACCACCCTCGCAAGACGCGCCTTACCGTGGGGAAATGAAAGGATTTAATCAGAACGGGAGATTCAATAAAGGAAAACCGGGTCCTGTAAACCGTGCGAAGCCGATTTTCCTTTATCATCACCGTTTCCCGGTTGTGACGAATGTCCGCTTCATTCATCTGCCTGAGCAAGGCCTCATATTTCTTTAATTCGGGAGAAACCCAGAAACGCACCAGGCGCTCATGGGAAAACACCTGAAAACGAAAAGAGGGCGTTTCGGGTTTCATGTAATCAGTGAAACAAGGCGACGGGCGTCAAGCTGTTCAAGGGGAATATAGGTTGCCTTCATAATTCTTGCCAGATCCCAGCCATACCCGAAGGCACAGGGGTCAATCTCCGTGTCCAGAAACATAACATTCACGGGGGCCTTTTTGATCTGTCTGGCCACTTTAACCGCATCATCGAGGGGATCCCCTCCATTAAAGGCAACGTTGGCTCGGCCATCCGAGACAACCACCATCAGGGCCTCTTCGTCCGGATGCTTGAGACGTTCCATCCTGAGTGTCGCCAGCCCAAGGGCCAGCCCAGAGGCCAGCGGCGTCTTCCCCCCAGTGGGAATCGTTTTGAGATATCGCCTGGCCAGATCCACACTGACGGTTGGTGGAAGCAACAGACGGGCCTGCGTTCCCTGAAATACAATCAGGCCGACCCGGTCACGGCTTTGATAGGCTCTGGTAAGGAGGGATAAGATAGCCGCCTTGGTCTCCCGCATCTGGGCCTGTACCCCCATGGACCCACTGGCATCTACAACAAACAGGATACACCGCCCCGATTTCTTTTGGCGCCACTTGACACGAACATCCGTGGGGCGAATAACAAGGGAAACCCTATCTTTCTCCCTACGCCGGGACTGAAACAAAGCCGCCGTTCTCACCGTGGCGTCCAGCGCGATATCCTTCGGCTTTCCCCTGGGGAGAATGCTCCGCACATATGCCCCTTCAAAGGGAGCCGGGGCTTTCACAGACCTTCCTGAGGGCGCCTGCCGAAGCCCGCGTGCTTTGACCTCTGGGAACGTCAGGTCGTACGACGCCTCACCGATGGCATAGACCCTCGTGGTAACCTTATCCCTATCCTCCCTGGGACTTAGAGAGGTCTTTTTTTTTTCGGACGGGGGTGCAATTTCCGCGAAATTGGCAGTCTTTTTTGCCTTTTCGATGGACTGGTCCACCGCTTCGACTGAAAAGGAAGCCTCGTCATCCATCAGCGAACGGCGAATACGGTGGGGAAGCACAAGGGTGGCCGCCTCTCTTACGTCCTGTTCCCGAACACGCTTATGCCCATAATAGGCCGATAAGGCAACTGCAGCCTTGGCCATGGTAATGTCCCCCCGATGTCCATCTATCTTCAGGTCAGAACAGATATGCGAAATTGCCGAGAGGGCCTCTGGAGAAAGCTCAATGGAAGAAACGGACTGCTGGGCACGTGAAATCGCCTGCCCCAGCCTTTCATCCTGAAGCCGCCACTGTTCCAAAAAGGTATCCGGGTCCCGGTCATAGGCCAGCCGTCGAACCACAACCTCTTGGCGGACGACCGGATCTTCGATCCCCCTTACCTCTACACACAGACCGAAGCGGTCCATTAACTGGGGACGAAGTTCCCCCTCCTCCGGGTTCATCGTCCCCACCAGGACAAATCGGCTGGGGTGAGAAAAGGAAATCCCCTCACGTTCCACATAGTTCACCCCCATGGCGGCGGCATCCAAAAGGATATCTACCAGGTGATCAGGCAGAAGGTTAATCTCGTCCACATAGAGAAACCCGCGATGCACCTCGGCGAGGATCCCCGGTTCAAAGGAACGCTGGCCGGTCTGGAGGGCCGTTTCCATATCCAGTGTCCCAATCACCCGGTCCTCCGTTGCACCGATGGGAAGTTCCACAACCCGCATCTTCTGGCTTATGGATGGGAGTGGGGTGTAGGATTCTTTGAACCGCTTCCGGCAATCATCACACATAAGCCGGGGGTCTGAGGGGTGACAGTTAAAGGGGCATCCCTTGACCACCTCGATGGAGGGCAGAAGCTGGGCCAGGGCACGCACCGCCGTGCTTTTAGCGGTTCCCCGCTGACCCCGTATAAGAATCCCCCCGATGGTCGGATCAATAACGGTTAAAATCAAGGCCTTTTTCATCCCTTCCTGATCCACAATGGCGGAAAAGGGATAAACTGTTCGCATCAAACGCACAACCTCCTTAATCTGGCACTTGTATAGTATACTTAAGGATAGTTTTCAAGCCATCCCTGTCAACTGGAAGAGCTGCCACCTTGTTGCTCCTTGACATCCCAATCCGTAAAGGATAAAAGCTGATGAACTTCAGACAGGCTCTGATAAAATTGGCAAGCCATTAATAAATATTTGGGAGGACCTTATGAAACAACGAACCCTATCCATCATCAAGCCCGATGGTGTGCGGAAAAATCTCATCGGCGAAGTTATCAAGCGCTTCGAGCAAAACGGCCTGACCCCCATTGCCATGAAAATGCTGCATCTCACAAAAGCGGAGGCAGAGGGATTTTACGCCGTTCACAAGGGGAAACCCTTTTTTGAAAGCCTGACCACCTTCATGTCATCCGGTCCTATCGTGGTGATGATTCTGGAAGGAGAAAACGCCATCGATCTGAACCGAACGCTCATGGGTGCGACTAATCCGTCGGAAGCCGATGAAGGCACCATCCGCCGCCAGTATGCAGATAATATCGAGCAGAACATCGTCCATGGATCAGACGCCCCGGAAACAGCGGCAACGGAAATCGCTTACTTCTTCAATGCCCTGGAGGTCTGTCCACGACCATAAGTGAGGGGTTCTAAAAGGAACCATCAAAATCCCGAGCCAAGGGCTGCGTTTGACCCACAGCCAGCTACCTCCGGCTGGAGTGTGACATGTTTAATTCCCCACTTCTCAGAAAGGGTTTTCTCTATCTTTTTCAGGAGGGCCTCCCCATCGGAGAGTGGGATATCGTTCATCATGACATGGGCTGTGAAGGCCTTCTGTCCGCTGCCCACCACCCAGGCATGAATGTGGTGAACATCGATCCCGGGAAAATCCATCTCCAGCTCCCTCTTGATTTTCTCGATCTCGACATCCTCCGGTGCGGCCTCCATAAGTATTCGAAAACTCTCCTTCAGAATCCGCCACCCGCTGAACAAAACAGCCAGAGCGATAAGAATGGAGGCGGCAGCATCAAGGGCCGGCCCGTACCGCCAGGACGAAGCCAGGGCAACCCCCACTACGACAACGGAAGAGGCGGTATCCTGGGCCAGGTGTAAGAAGGCGCTGCGCGTGTTCAGGTCGTCA
>JALTEW010000425.1 GCA_027073795.1 bacterium
CCGCCGCCAGAAGCTAACCTCTCTGAAGGGGGATGTGGAGGTATTAGACGAGGAAATCGCGCAGAGACAACGAAGGGAAACGGAAATCGGAAAGAGGCTGGAACAGCTTACCGGGGAAATTGACGCGCTGTATCATACTCTCAAGGAAGAGGAAGAGCGTCTTTCGACCCTAAAGGGGAAAATCGAAACCGCGGAGCTGACGCTCCGCCGGGACCGCGAAGGGCTTCGGGTCCTTGAGGAGGAGAAGGCCAAGGTCTTCAGGCAGATTAAGGCAATGCGGGAGGAGATCGCGGAGAAAAAGCTGGCGCTTTCCAAGCAGGAAATGGCGATCGAGTCTCTTGTGACGGAGGTTCAAACGCGTTTTCAGGTCAATTTACGGGAATCTTCCCCCTCGGTGAAAGCGGACGCGGGAGCTCCCCCGTCGGAAGAGGAGATTAAGGATCTGGAAAAGAAGCTCGACGCTCTTGGGGAAATCAATTTCATGGCTGTTAAGGAGTTCGACGAGCTACAGGAGCGGTTAATTTTCCTGCAACGGCAGAAGGCTGATCTCCTCGAGGCGATCCAGACATTGACGGAAACCATTCAACGTATCAATCGGGCCACGTCCTCCCGGTTCAAAGAAACCTATGACAAGGTTCAGGGCTATTTCTCTGAGCTTTTTGAAAAGCTTTTTGGAGGGGGGAGAGGAGAACTTCGTCTGACGGATCCAAAGAATTATCGGGAGACCGGCATCGAGATCTTTGCCCACCCCCCGGGAAAACGTTTCCAAGCCATTCGGCTTTTATCCGGAGGGGAAAAGGCACTTGTGGCCATTGCCTTTCTTTTTGCCATGTTTCTAACCCGCCCCAGTCCCTTCTGTGTCTTGGATGAAGTGGATGCCCCCCTTGATGAGGGGAATATCGGCCGTTTCAACAAGCTTATCGTAGAGATGTCGGCTCTGTCACAATTCATCATTATTACCCATAATAAGAATACCATGGCCTTTGCGGATACCTTGCTTGGAGTCACTATGGAACAACCTGGGGTTTCGAAGATTGTCAGCGTTTCCCTGGAAGGACTTGAAGATGAAACGACCTGATCTGATTGTGTTCGACCTGGATGGGACCCTGATCGACAGTCGGACAGATTTGGCCAATGCCATCAACGTGGCCCTGACCGGTCTTGGGTTGCAAGAACTGCCCAAGGAAACGATTGCGGGGTATGTGGGAGATGGGATCGATGCCCTGATTCGGCGTTGTCTCACAAAACAGTACCTGAACCTCTTTGAGCGGGCGAAGGTGTTCTTCTCGGCATATTACCGCGACCATTGTCTCGATTATACCGATCTGTTGCCGGGGGTCCGGGAGATCCTACAAACGTTGTCCCGTGAAAGCCAACTGGCGGTTTTGACCAACAAATCTGAACCTTATGCACACAGGATTCTCGAGGGGCTTGGTGTTGCTCCCCTATTTTCACGGATTGTAGGGGAACGGAAGGGGACAGTTCCTAAGCCGGATCCAACAATGCTTCGGGGGATCATGAATCAACTAAAGGCCGTGGGCGCATCAACGCTGATGGTAGGAGACGGGAAGAATGATATCCTTGTGGCACAAAACGCGGGATGCAGAAGTTGCGGGATTGCC
>JALTEW010000426.1 GCA_027073795.1 bacterium
GCATACCATCGCGACTTAAAATGGAAGAAGAATTGGCATGCCAAGTTGCTTTGACAGAAGATTTGATCGTTAATATTCCTCGAACATCTGTCATGATTTCTGACGTAATTGTAAAGGCACCACTTATTCTTCCCATGAAATATAAATCGCAAGATATCGAGATGGATGAAAGTGACAGATTTGGATTCGCTGTTGACCTGGGAACTACAACTTTGGGAATCTACCTAGTTAACATAAGTAAAAAAAAATTTACATCCTCCATTTCACTTAAAAACCCTCAGGGAAACTTTGGGGATGATGTTATGACCCGTATTGAGGCCGTTATAAGAAATAAAAAAAATCTTGTTTCCATGCAGAAAATGATTGTTAGAACTATGGAATGGGGTATGGATCAGCTCCTCAATTTCCATGGCATTAATAGTAAGAAGGTGGAGGAAATTCTGGTAGTTGGGAACACCACAATGATTCACATTTTCTTAATGGAAGACCCATCAACTTTGGGGGTAGCACCGTACAAGCCACGTTTTTTGCGCGCAAGAACTTTTAATGCAGAAAGTCTTGGGTTTGAAACCTGCCCTAAGACAAAAGTGAGAACTCTTCCCCTTATCTCTGGTTTTCTTGGTTCTGATATTTTGAGTGCAGCTTTTGCTGCGGATTTTGAGAATGTTCCTCAGAAGACAGTCCTTGCTGATCTCGGCACCAATGGAGAGATTATACTCAAGGGGTCCCACGAAATTTATGCTGCTTCTTGTGCTACAGGCCCCGCTTTTGAAGGTGCATCTCTTTTATGCGGTATGCAAGCCCTGCCTGGAGCTATCGATAGAGTGAGTATCCTTGACAGATATAAAAGGCCTGTTTGCTCAGTTATTCAGAAAAATCAGAAAATTGGTGTACTTGATAATCAAAAATCCGCCCAGAAAGCGATAGGCGTATGTGGGTCGGGGATTGTCAGCGCTGTAGCCGAGCTTTTGAGATCTGAAATCCTAAAGCCCAATGGCCGTTTCAATCTCGAATTTTTTTCATCTCCCGAGCAAGAATCCCCTTTTGTAGTAAGAGATGGCCAAGCCGAATATGTTCTTGTACCAGCAGAAGAATCCGAAACAGGAAAGGATATAAAAATTACGCAGAAAGATATTAGGGCGATTCAGCTTGCAAAAGGAGCGATACTCGCAGGTGTTAGGATTCTGTGCCAAGAAGCAAATATTTCTTATCCCAAAGAGGTCTTGCTAGCAGGAGCTTTTGGGAATTTCCTTAATAAGGAAGATGTAACTTCCATTGGAATGTTTCCCACTATGGATATGTATAGGATAAAAAACATAGGAAATGCGGCAGGAGTTGGCGCTATTATTGCCCTGTGCAAAGGTAAAAAAGCCCTTGACAAGATAAATAAATTGCGTTCATTGATTAAAATAATTGATCTTGCATCTATTCCAGATTTCCAAGATACCTTTGTTTCTTCTTTAAATTTCCCTTTGTGATAAAATTATTAGCTTTCCCTAAACCCCCCACCTCTGTTGGGATCCGGAGAGAAATTAAGTAGTCCTCTCTGAAAAACCCTTAACGTATTGAAATTATATAATGAAGTATGAGATATATGGTGTCACTCACTGC
>JALTEW010000427.1 GCA_027073795.1 bacterium
CGATGGTGGGTTCATCGAGTTGCATCTCTGCAAGGATGCCGGCGACTTCGAGGGGGTGAATGAGATAGGGTTCGCCTGAGAGCCGTATCTGACCCTTGTGGGCCTTAGCCGAAAAGACATAGGCCTTTTGAATCAGGGCTTCATCGTAGTCTGGGTTGTAAGATTCTATCTTTTCTACGATGTCTCCGAATCGAATCACGAAAACCTCCTCTTTAAATTTATACTCTAAACAGGGGCTTGAATCAAATGGGTTCAGAAGGTGGCAGGATAGAAAGGCCTTCTGGCAGGCAAGCAGCAAAAAGGGATGCATCATGTCTGGAAAATAAGAGATAGGGATTTCGCTGCTTTTTAATTTTGTGTTGGGAGATGATTCAACCCTTTCGTAGGGGGCAACAAAAATTGTAATACCCAAGAGCAAGGTTATTATTTACTGCTTAACTTGGATTACATAACATTGTTTCTCTGATATACTTAAGTTATAATGGCATGTAATTATTACTGATTATGTAATAGAAAAAGCATTTTTATAAAATTTTTATAAAAGATCTTGACAAATGGCACTTGTTAAATATACTTTAAACAGAATGAATGGCTTAATTGTAATATGAAAATAGAGCTTTCCGACTATGCTGATTCCTACTGGGAAGGCAGAGCGACAGGGTAGGGGGGAGTAATTCTCATGCCTGCCATTGTACAAAGGAAGCTACCCAGTTAAGGTTTGCTTCCTTTTTTTAACCTTTTTAGGGAAAGGAGGGTATGCGTATGGATGTAACCAGGCGGGATTTTATCAAGATCTCGACGGCATCCCTGGCAGCGGCGGGTCTGGGCATCAGTCTGGAGCCGGTGAAGGCCTACGCCCAGCCGCTCAAGATCAAGCAGGCAAAGATGTCAACCACGATCTGCCCCTACTGTGCCGTGGGGTGTGGGATCATCGTTCATGCACGGAAGGGCAAGGTGATAAACACCGAGGGCGATCCCGACCATCCCATTAACCAGGGGGCCCTATGCAGCAAGGGCGCCGCGCTGTACCAGTTGGCAAACAACGAACGGCGGATTACCAAGCCCATGTATCGGGCGCCGGGCAGCGACAAGTGGGAGGTCAAATCCTGGGATTGGACACTTGACGAGATCGCAAAACGCATCAAGAAAACAAGGGATGCCTCCTTCGAGGAGAAAAATGCGAAGGGGCAGATCGTCAACCGGACAACAGCCATCGCCTCGGTGGGGAGTGCGGCGCTCGACAACGAGGAGTGTTGGCTGTACCAGAAGTTCCTGAGGGGCCTGGGGCTGGTTTATATCGAGCACCAGGCACGTATCTGACACAGCGCAACGGTAGCGGCTCTGGCAGAGTCGTTTGGACGTGGCGCGATGACGAATCACTGGATCGACATTCGAAACAGTGATTGTATCCTGGTTATGGGCAGCAACGCTGCCGAGAATCACCCCATTTCCTTCAAGTGGGTCAACATGGCGAAGGACAACGGGGCGACCGTGATCAGCGTGGATCCCCGGTACACACGAACCTCGGCACGGGCAAACATTTATGCACCTCTCAGGTCTGGGACGGATGTGGCCTTCCTTGGCGGGATGATTAAATACATCCTGGACCATAATCGGATCCAGTTTCCCTATGTCTCTGAATACACCAATGCCTCCTTCCTGATCGATGAGCGTTTCGATTTTCATGATGGGCTTTTTTCGGGATACAATCCCAAGACACACAAGTACGACAAGTCAACCTGGAAGTATCAATTGAATGAGAAAGGGATTGCCAAGCGGGACAAAACCCTGAAACATCCCCGTTGTGTGTACCAGCTTCTGAAAAAACACTACTCACGCTACACCCTGGACAAGGTTTCGGAGATTACCGGTACCCCTAAGGATATGCTGGTAAAGGTGTATGAAGCCTACAGCCAGACATACAAACCGGACAAGGCGGGAACCTGCATGTATGCCATGGGATGGACGCAGCATACCGTGGGAACCCAGAATATCCGGGCCATGGCGATCATCCAGTTGCTCCTGGGCAACATTGGTATTGCAGGCGGCGGGATCAATGCCCTCCGCGGCGAGTCCAATGTGCAGGGGTCGACGGATCACTGCCTCCTTTGGCACATAATACCCGGATATCTCAAAACCCCGCGGGCGTCAGATGAGACTCTGGAGAAGTACAACAAGCATTACACGCCGACCACGAAGGATCCTCTCAGTGCCAACTGGTGGGGGAACTATGCCAAGTACTCGGCTAGTTACCTTAAGTCCATTTACGGGGACGCCGCCAAACCGGACAACGAATTCTGTTACCAATACATGCCGAAGGTGGATGACGGCGTGAACTATTCCTGGCTGATGATCTTTGACAAGATGTCGCGTGGCGAGTTCAAGGGATTCCTTGCCTGGGGTCAGAACCCGGCGTGCAGCGGCGCCAATGCCAATCTGGTTCGCGAGGCCCTCGGGAAACTGGACTGGATGGTTACGGTCAATCTGTGGGAAACCGAGACGGCGGCCTTCTGGAAGCGACCTGGCGCGGACCCCAAGAGCATCAAGACGGAGGTCTTCCTCCTTCCCTGCGCAGCGTCAATGGAGAAGGAGGGGAGCATTACCAACAGCGGCCGCTGGTCCCAGTGGCGCTACAAGGCGGTGGATCCCCCGGGTGAGGCCAAGCCGGATTCGGAAATCATGCACGCCCTCTACAAGCGGCTGAAGGCTATGTATGAAAAGGAAGGCGGTCCGGTCAAGGAAGCCTTCCTGAAAATGAAGTGGGATTATGAAGCCAAAGACGGCAGGATGGTGGATATCCACAAGGTTGCAAAGGAGATTAACGGCTATGATCTTACTACCGGAAAGCTCCTTCCCTCCTTCGGGAAATGCAAAGCGGACGGCACCACATCATCCGGAAACTGGCTGTACTGTGGCAGTTACACGGAAAAGGGAAATATGGCGGCGCGCCGGAGCATGGTGGATCGTTCAGGTATTGGGTTGTTTTCGGAGTGGTCCTGGTGTTGGCCGGTCAACCGTCGCATCATCTACAACCGTGCCTCGGTCGATGTCCAGGGGCATCCGTGGAATCCGAAGCATCCCGTCATTCAGTTCAAGGGACTGGTGAAGGATGGAAAGTATGTGACCAAGAAATGGATCGGGGATGTTCCTGACGGAGGCTGGTATCCGATGCAGAATCCCGATGGGTCCTGGCGGAAGGATACGAAGCGTCCGTTCATCATGAAACCGGAGGGCGTGGGTCGTATCTTTGGCCCAGGCCGGGCGGAAGGTCCGTTTCCGGAACATTACGAACCGTTGGAGTGTCCGACCAAGAACCTGATGAATTCCCAGCAGCTCAATCCCGTGGTGGTGCGCCTGGATAAGAACGGAAATTCCCTGTTTAAAGTTGCCGAGGTTTGTGATCCAAGGTATCCCATCGTCTGCACGACCTATCGTGTTTCAGAGCACTGGCAGACCGGTGCCATGACGCGGAACCAGCCGTGGTTGGTGGAGTTGATGCCCCAGTTGTTTGTCGAGATGAGCCAAGAATTGGCAGCGGAGAAGGGAATCAAGAACGGCGAATGGGTAACGGTTATGTCACCACGCGGCAGGGTGCGTGCGGTGGCCATCGTAACCGAGCGGTTCAAACCTTTCAGGATTGGTAACAACACCGTTCACGAGGTGGGGGTTCCCTGGTGTTTTGGTTTCATGGGGCTTGCCAAGGGGGACAGTGCCAACCTGTTGACACCGAGTATCGGGGATGCCAACACCATGATTCCGGAAACCAAGGCGTTTCTGGTCGACGTACGAAAGGGGGTGAAGTAAGATGGCAATCGACAAGGCCATGTTGTATGATATGTCGAAGTGTACGGGTTGCCGGGGTTGCCAGGTTGCCTGTAAGCAGTGGAATCAGCTTCCGGCGGAAAAAACCGTCAACCACGGGTCCTATCAGAACCCCATGGATCTTGATGGCAATACCTGGAACCTGATTGAGTTCAAGGAGATCCATGACGAAGAGGGTTTCCGGTGGGCCTTTTACAGCCATCGGTGTATGCACTGCATCGACGCGAGTTGTCTCTATGTTTGCCCTACCGGTGCTATCAAGCGTTCACCCCACGGGTTTGTCTATATCGACCAGTCCATCTGCATTGGGTGCAAGAACTGTGTGATGGCGTGCCATTTCCATATTCCGAGGTTCAATCAGGATACGGGAACGGCGCAGAAGTGCCGAGCCTGCCTGGACCGCGTGGAAGACGGTATGGTTCCAGCCTGTGTAAAGTCCTGCGGTCCTGGGGCCCTATCTTACGGAAACCGCGCGGAGATGCTGGCAAAGGCCAGGCAGAGGGTTACCGAGTTGTATAAGAAGGGCTACAAGTGTGCCCAGCTTTACGGGGATACGCAGGCCGGTGGAACCCATGTCTTCTACGTCCTGACGGAGGATCCCAAGGTCTTTGGCCTGCCGAGGCAGCCCAAGGTTGTTTCCAGACGGCCGGTGTCCATTCTTACCAGCTCCCTGATTACGATCATCGCCGCGGCGATTATCGGTTTGGCAGGAATCCTCAAATTCAGGGAACGTGGAATCTATAGAAAGGGGGGAGGGAACGATGGAAGTTAATTGGGGTTTGGCGATTGCCATTTATCTGTATGTGGCGGCCATGGCAGGTGGTGCCTATGTAGCGGCGGCTCTTTGCTGTATATTCGGTCCGGAAGAACATAGGAAGACAACGTGTTACGGCTATCTCTATGCCATTCCGCTGCTCATTATTGGCGCCATCGCGCTGATTGTGGACCTGGGACAGCCGGCGAGATTTCTCCATCTCCTCGTGGTTTTCAAGTTCAACTCCCCCATGTCGGCTGGGGCCTGGGGGCTCCTGGTCTTCGGGTTTTTCTGCGTGGTGAGTTCAATCTTTACGCTGAGTGAAGATGGAAATGAAGGGGTTTTTTACACGCTTGCCAGATGGATTTCCGCCCTGGTTCCGAGGAAGGAAGTTGCAGCGATTGGGGCGATGGTAGCCATCTTTTTGATGGCCTATACCGGGACGCTTCTCAATTCCACGTCGGTTCCCATGTGGGAGGGAACGCCGCTTCTGAGCGGGTTATTCCTTGCCTCGGGGATTTCCACCGGTGTGGCACTGATGATGCTGGTTAACAGGAGGATTGCCTACATTCCGCAACTCTATGCTCTGGAGGAACTGGACAACATCGCGATTATTCTGGAGCTTGCCATTCTCCTTTTCTTTATCCTGATGTTGCGTCGTGAAACGGGGCCGGATGGCCATTCTCTGAGTCACGCCCTTGTCTCCGGCACGCTCGGTGTCTGGTTCTGGATCGGGGCGGTGATTGTGGGGATGATATTCCCACTTCTCATTAACTTTTTTTCGAGTTTGAAACACAAGGAAACAGGTAGAGCGCCCTCTATTTTATCTCCCATCCTGATTCTGGTTGGCGGGTTCGTTCTGAGGGTTGTGATAGTCTATGCCGGCCAGGTTGGGCTGGGATAAAATTGATTAACGTTTAACGAGATACCCCGCGGGGGCGTTTTCCTCGCGGGGTATCTCTGCCCTGAAGATCTGTCAATAAAAGAAAGGTTATCCCTTCTTACGCCTCCCGCCTTTCACTCAATTCTTCGTTCTCAACCTTCTTCCTTTAAACCTTCGCCAACTCCTCCCATCCCTTTGCCTTTTCTTTGAGATATGTCAGGATTCCACTCAGGGCTTCTTTTGGTGTATAT
>JALTEW010000428.1 GCA_027073795.1 bacterium
TCCTTATATTTTCTTCTGAGTATTTATGCGCTGTCTTATTTATCTCTATTCCCACAACCTTTTTTGCTTCTGTGTTCTTTGCAATAACGCAGACATAAGGCCCGACCCCTGAAAACATAACCAAAACATTTTCGCCTTTTTTTACCTGTTTTGCAATCCTAAGGCGTTCATTAGCCAGCCTTGCAGAAAAATATGTTTTTTCAACATCAAGCCTTAGCCTGACATTGTTCTCTTTATATATTGTGTTTTTCCTTCTTGCTCCTGCTATTATCCTTATCTTCGGCGTCCTGAACTTCCCGGAATATTTTTTTACCTTTTTTGCCACAACCCTTATATTTTTATGAAACTCAAGAAAGCATTGCCCAATAAACTTTTCTTTTTTCTCAAGCTCTTTTGGAAAGTCAATAAAAATTAAAATATCTCCAACAACATCAAATGACTTCGGGACAAGGCTGATTTCTTTTTTATTAAGCCCTTTTGCCAACAGCTCATTTATTGTTCTTTTGTCTCTCATTTTTTTACCAAAAAAATTATCCAAAAAAATCATTAAGCCCTTTCTGCTCTTTGTCTTTTTGCTTTATCCTTTTCAGGGTTTTTTCAACCCTTTCAGCTGAAAACCCGTGCTTTTCAACAAGTATTTTTGTTATTTTTGCCTTATCAATGTCCTCAAACTCAAGGCCGTATTCTTTGTTTACAGGCATGTTTTTTATTGTATAATAGACTTCCTGCCACCCAAAGTCAAAAAAACCATTCCACTTTACATATTCAAACATTGCATCAAAGTCCTTGCCAAATTTTTTTACAAGACTTAATGCTTTTTTAGGGCCTATGCCTTTTATTCCGCCGTAATTATAGTCTGTCCCTATAAGTATTGCAAATACAATTAGCTGCTCTTTATCAATCCCGAGAACATTAAGGTTTTCAGAGAGGCTGTAGAGTTCAATGTCAATATTACTATAACTCAATGTGTTTGCCTTTTTTCTTTTTCCTGAAACAGAGAGGTTTCTTACCAGCCTCGGCGCATTGTAAAGCAATGAGTCAAAGTCCTGGCTTACCACAGCATATATTCTTTCATCTGTTTTTGCCATATACGCAGCCTGCGCTTCGCCTTCTGATGCTGCCTGCACAATCGGCAGCCCAAAGGCAGATATAAGCTCTTTTGCGCTTTTTAATATTTCATCATTAATCCTTGCTGTTCTTGAAGCGTATTTTTTCATTCCTTCCAAATCCCTATGCTCTTTTGCAATCTCATAGCTTTTCTCTGCTTTAATCTTTATCTCTTTTCTCCTCTCTCTTTCCTTTTCCTTTAGCTCAGGAGCTTTTCCGTCAAAAACAAATACAGGCCTTATCTTTTTTTCAAGAAGCTTTGCTGTTCTAGAGAATAAGCCAATAAGATGGCTTGTTACCTTGCCTTCATTGTCTGTAAGCATAGAGCCGTCTTGTTGCCTTATTGTAGTCAAAAACTGGTAAATTAGGTTATAGCTGTCAATAACAACAATCTTATTGCTTAATTCATCCATTCTTATTGTCTTATAGTTTAATATGTCTTTTATTTGCAGCCCCATTTTTATCTTTGTTGTATTTTTTGTATTTTACAATCATATTTTAAT
>JALTEW010000429.1 GCA_027073795.1 bacterium
GTGGGGGTCGTCCCCGACCTGGTTAAACAAACTGCCCCGGACACAGGAAACGCCGTGGCCATCATCTGCGGGCCCCCTCCCATGATCAGGTTTACGCTTCCCGTGCTTGAATCGCTGGGGATAAAGGAGGAGGATATTTTCATCTCCATGGAGATGAAAATGAAGTGTGGCGTAGGACTTTGCGGGCGGTGCAATCTCGGTACGAAATTCGTCTGCAAGGACGGCCCCATCTTTACCCTCAAGGAACTCAGGGAGCTGACCGATGCCTATTAAGGTCGTTAATTTGTTCAAAGTTCAAAGTTCAAGGTTCAAACCATGAATCACGAGGTACAAGCCGCGAAGGGAATCCTGATTACCTTTGAGGGAATTGAGGGATGTGGCAAAACCACTCAAATGACACGCCTCAGGAGTACCCTTGTGTCACGGGGGCTGTCCGCAACGACCACGTTTGAACCGGGTGAGGGCCCCATTGGAAGTCGGATTCGCGATGACCTTCTATCCCACCGCGCGGAACCCCTTGATCCTGTCGCGGAACTGATGCTTTATCTTGCCGACAGGGCGCAGCACGTGAGGCGTTTTATTGAACCGGCCCTGCAGGACGGGAAGGTGGTCCTGTGCGACCGGTATGTGGACTCAACCCTGGCCTATCAGGGTTACGGCCGCGGGATTTCCCTTGATCTCATTAAACAGCTAAATGCCTTTGTCACCCGGGGGCTGACACCCGACCTCACGTTTCTCCTTGACTGCCCCCCGGAAACCGGCCTCAACCGCATCCGGGGAGGCGGGCTCGATCGGATGGAGTCCCAGGAGCTCGCGTTTCACCAAAGGGTGTGGAACGGATACCTAACCATTGGTCAACAGGAACCGGAACGCATCGCGGTGATCGATGCCGCCCAACCCGCCCAAGCGGTCTTCGAACAGATTTTAGATGTTTTGAGCACGCGGGGATTTCTCAAATAGAGCTCGAATCACAAACCATGAACGTGGAAACCTTTGCCCCTATCGGACAGCCCTTTGCCATTCAGTTGCTTCAGAAAATGGTCGCGACGGGACGTGTGGGGGGAAGCTATCTCTTCATAGGCCCCCGCGGCGTGGGAAAGAAAACAGCGGCGCGTTTCTTCGCCATGGCCATCAACTGTCAGGGAGAGGGCCCTACGCCCTGCGGACAGTGCGATGCCTGCCAGAAGATACTCACCAACTCCCACCCGGATGTCTTAAGAGTCACTCCCGAAGCAGACAGGCAGGCCATCTCGATTGAACAGGTACGCCGGCTTCAGGAAATCCTTGCCTTCGGCCCCTACGAAGGGAAACGGCGGCTGGTAATGATCGATCCCGCCGAGCGCCTGGGGCTTGAGGCGGCCAACGCCCTGCTCCTGACATTGGAAGCCCCCCCACCCCATACTCTCTTTGTTCTTATTACCTCCACCCCCTACGCCCTTCTCGAAACCATTCGCTCCCGCTGCCAGATCATCCGGTTTTCACCCCTTTCCCGGAAGGCCCTTCTGAAAGTCGCCCGTCGCCTGGGTGTCACCGTGGCGCCCGCCGACCCTGTCCTCGATTTATGCCAGGGCAGCGTGACCCGTCTGCTGGCCCTCCTGAAGCCGGAAGTCCGGGATAAATTTGAAGAAATGGGCATCCTTCTCACATCCTTCCTCATGGGATCGCCCTCGCCGGACTTGATTGAAACCCCCAAATGGGCTAAACAGAGGACTACCATGGAGGAATTTCTGGAACGCGCCCTCTGGCGGGTCAGGAATGTCTGGGTTGCCCTGGAAGGGGAAAAGGGACCGGGGATGATGGACGCGGAGGCGGTTGGGAAGATTGCCGCTCACCTGCCGCCAAGCGCGAATGAATCTCTTCCGGACCTTCTGGAAGCCATTCTCCGATCGCTGGAGGATTTGAAACACAACGCAAGTCCCGAGCTGGTCTTCGACACGCTCAGGATTGAAATGGAGGAACTCAGTGGTTGAAGTCATCGGGGTTCGATTCCAACGCACCCTCAAAATATACGATTTTGATGTCAATAACCTGAGTCTCAAAAAGGGAGATTCGGTCATCGTCGAAACGGAACATGGCATTACCCTGGGGAAGGTAGCCCTCCCTTCCCATATGAAGGAGAAAAACAGAGTCCACAAAGGGCTCAAAAAGGCCCTCCGCAAGGCCACGGAGGAGGATATCCAACAGGCAGAAGAGATTCACAAGAAGGAACTGGAGGCAAAATACTTTTGCGTTGAAAAGGCACGGGAACTGGGTCTCGCCATGAAGGTGGTCAACGTAGAGTACTTTTTTGACGGATCAAAGGCCATCTTCTATTTTACGGCGGACAAACGTGTTGATTTCCGAAAGCTGGTGCGGATGCTCGCGTCCCGGTTCAAGACCCGGATTGAGATGAGGCAGATCGGGGCACGGGACGAGGCGAAGCTCGTGGGTGGGCTGGGGGCCTGCGGTCGTGAGCTGTGTTGCGCAAAGTTCATGCCCTCGTTTGAACTGGTTTCCATCAAGATGGCAAAGACCCAGGGGCTTCTCCTGAACCCTGAAGAGATCTCGGGTCGCTGTGGCAGGCTCATGTGTTGCCTAGCCTTTGAATTCCCCCTTTACAAGGAGATGGGGAAGAAACTCCCCAAAATGGGAAAACGGATCAAGACAACCCAGGGCGAGGGACGGGTCGTGCGGCTTGATATCCTGAAAAACCGTTTCTGGGTTCATCTCTCAGGCGGGGAAACGGTTGAAATGACGCCGGAAAACTGGATGAAAGGATAAGCAATGGCAGAGACATTCTACGTCACTACTCCCATCTATTACGTCAACGACTTTCCCCACATCGGACATGCCTATACCACGGTCGCGGCCGATGTGCTGGCCCGTTATCATCGCTACGCCGGGCGGGATGTCTTTTTTCTCACGGGTACCGACGAGCACGGGCAGAAGGTGGAAAAGGCGGCCGAGGCAGCCGGGGAAACCCCCATCCAGTTGGCTGACCGGGTTGTGGAACGTTTCAAGAACCTCTGGGTTAAACTCAATATCAGCAACGACGACTTCATCCGCACCACGCAGGAGCGGCATATCTGGGCGGCTTCCCGGTTTTTTGAAGCGGTTCAGGAGCATGGGGACATCTACCTGGGAATGTACGAGGACTGGTACTGCACCCCCTGCGAGTCCTTCTGGACGGAGCAGCAACTGGTGAACGGAAAATGCCCCGACTGCGGGCGGGACGTTCACAAACTCAAGGAAGAGAGCTATTTCTTCAAGATGTCCGCGTACCAAAAACCCCTGATCGACTATCTCGAGGCAAACCCCAGCTTTGTCCGTCCGGAATCTCGCTACAATGAACTGGTTTCCTTCGTCAGGGGAGGGCTGAAGGACTTGAGCATCAGCCGAACCACCTTTTCATGGGGCATCCCCGTGCCGGGAAACCAGAAACATGTCATCTACGTCTGGTTCGATGCCCTCTTGAACTATATCTCGGCCCTTGGGTATCCCGATGACATGGAACGGTTCAACCATTTCTGGCCGGCGGACGTGCATCTCATAGGCAAGGATATCCTTCGGTTTCACGCCGTTTACTGGCCTACCTTTCTCATGGCCGCCGGGCTCAAGCCGCCCAGGCAGGTCTTCGCCCACGGCTGGTGGACTATCGAGGGGAAAAAGATGTCAAAGTCCCTCCGGAACGTCGTGGACCCCTATGCCCTCGTGGACACTTACGGCATCGACCCACTTCGCTACTTCCTCCTCCGCGAGGTTCCCTTCGGCCAGGATGGGGACTTTTCACACCAGGCCATGGTCCATCGGATCAACAGCGACCTCGCCAACGATTTTGGGAACCTTCTAAACCGCAGCGTGGGAATGCTGGTGAAATACTTTGGCGGGAAACTGGCGGAACCAACCGACCTAACAGACCTGGAAGGTGAGATACGGGAGCTGACCATGGAAACCTACCGGCAGGTGGAAGCCGCGTTTGGCGATTTGGCCTTTCATCAGGCCCTGATCGCCATCTGGAAACTGGTTGGACGCCTCAACAAATACATCGATGAGACAGCCCCGTGGGTCCTTTACAAGGACCCTAACAAACACCCCCGGCTGATGGCCGTGATGGCTACTCTGTTCGAGGGCCTCCGCCATATTTCCCAGATGATCTATCCCTTTATGCCAGACAGCGCCCAGAAAATGCGAAACCAGTTACTCCTGTCGCCCATCGACACCCTCACCTCCCGGTACGAAACAGACAGGATCTGGGGGCAGATGCCCATTGGCCAGGCCATTTCCCGGAAGCCTCCGCTTTTTCCAAGAATAGAATCAGACAAGACATGAGCCACGCCCGATACGATTCCATTTTCAACCTCCTCCAAAAGGTCTGCCGCCAGCACGGCATTGCCTTCTACCCCAACCTGATACGCTTCTCCTCCGTCTGGAGAAAGACGGTGGGACCTTATATCCACCGGAATACCGAGGTCAGGCGCTTTCAGAAGGGCATTGCCTGGATCCGGACCCCGTCACCCACGTGGCGTTTCGAACTGACCCAGATGAAATCCCAGTTGATTGACCGCTTGAACCGGGCCTATGGCCATCCCTTCGTTAAGGACATTCGGATTGAAATTGGCAATATTTCCCCAAAAGGCAATGTGTCGGACGAGGTGGTTGGGGGTAAAGAAACGCCTCAATTCCTGTCCCTGCCAGAAGATGAAGCCGCTTGGGTCAAGCGATGTGTGGAGGAAATTCCCGATCCAGATCTTCGACGCCAGTCGGAAAGGATCCTTACCCGGTTTCTCCTGAAGTCCCTGAGGTAACGCCACTTACCATGTCACCGAGTGTAAAGCACAAATGACGTCCAACGCCCCTGAAACAGCCCATCCGACCCGACTGGACCCTATGGACTACACGAGGGATGAACTCGTTGACATCCTCAAGAGGATGGGGGAACCCCGATTCCGCGCCACGCAGATATTCAAATGGCTCTATCAGAAGGGTGTCGATGACTTCTTCAAAATGACGGATATCTCCAAGCTCTCCCAGCGGAAGTTCGATGCCACGTTTTTAACCGATTCGGTGGTCATTGAGACCACGAAAGAGGCAAGAGATGGCACGAAAAAATTTCTCTTCAGGCTCACGGACGGAAACGCCGTTGAAGGGGTTCTTATCCCCAATGCCCCCCGGTTGACGCTCTGTGTTTCAACGCAGGTGGGGTGCAGAATGGGCTGCGCCTTCTGCAAAACAGCACAAATGGGCTGGATACGGGACCTGCGTCCGGGAGAGATTGTGGGGCAGGTCTGTAGGGTTCAATCTCACATAGGGCAAAGACAAAAAATCACCAACATCGTCTTCATGGGCATGGGAGAGCCCTTGGACAACCCAGAAAATACCCTGAAGGCCATTGAAATTCTCGGATACCCCGACGGTTTTCAGTTCTCCCACCGGCGGTTGACCGTCTCCACCTGTGGGTTGGTGAACAGGCTGATGGAACTGGGGGATAAAACGAAGCGCTTCCGTCTCGCCGTTTCCCTGAATGCAGCGGACAATGAAACGAGAAGTCGGTTGATGCCGGTGAATCGCCGGTTCCCCATCGAGGAGTTGCTGGCGGCCTGCCGGGCCATCGGCCTGAGAAACCGTGAGCGTATCACCTTTGAATACGTCCTGCTTAAAGGGGTGAATGACCGGCCTCGTGACGCTAAGGCTTTGGTGAAGCTGCTATCTCCCCTGAAGGCAAAAG
>JALTEW010000430.1 GCA_027073795.1 bacterium
AGAGCACACATCGGATATGTGAGGGTTAACCTTTTGTCTTATTTCTCTTGCGTGTTCGGGGTCGATCGCAATTTCAAGCTGTTTGTCCCAGTCCAGATTTTTTCTCGCTTTTGCCATTTCCATATCCCAGTCCATCGCGCCTTTTACACCCTTTGATATATCCGCTGCGTGCGCCGCTATTTTCGTGGCTATGACGCCTTCCTTTACCTCGTTTGCCGTCGGAAGAGATAAATGCTCTGAAGGGGTGACATAACATAAAAAATCCGCTCCCTCGGCTGCGGCAATTGCCCCTCCTATTGCAGAGACAATATGGTCATATCCTGGCGCTATATCTGTTACAATGGGACCAAGAACATAAAATGGCGCGTTATGACATGTCTTCTTTTCCATCTCAACGTTCATTTTTATCTCTGAGACAGGGATATGGCCGGGCCCCTCAATCATTGTCTGAACCCCCGCTCTTAATGCCCTTTGTTGAAGTTCTCCAAGCAGGATTAATTCCTGAAACTGAGATCTGTCGGAGGAATCTACAACCGCGCCGGGTCTGAAACCGTCGCCAAGACTTAAGGTGATATCGTATTCATGGGCGATCTCAAGCAATTCGTCGAAATATGTGTATAGCGGATTTTCTTCTTTGTTGTAAAGCATCCACACAACCGTAAAGGTCCCCCCCCTGGAAACAATGTCCATGATCCTTCTTTCACTTTTCAGTCTTTCAAATGTGGAGAGTGTTACCCCTACATGAACGGTCATAAAGTCAACGCCATCCCTTGCCTGCCTCTCAATAACCTCAAAAATGTCATCCTTAGACATAGATATTATCCCGTTCTTTTTCTCTGCCACCTCAATGGCAGCCTGGTATAGGGGGACGGTTCCCAAGGGGATATCTGTATGCTTTATTATCTTTTTTCTAATGTAATCTATGTCCCCGCCTGTTGATAAATCCATAATGGCGTCAGCTCCAGCTTTTTCAGCAACTTCTGCCTTTTTAATCTCAACGTCGGCATCCGCGAGATCGCTTGAAGAGCCAATATTCGCATTCACCTTGGTTCGCAGCCCTTCTCCAATGCCGCACAGCTTTTTTAAATCTCTATGCCTGTTTTTGGGAATTATTATTTTTCCCTGGACGATTCCCTCCCTTATAAATTCAGGAGAAAGGTCTTCCTGTTCCGCAACCCTTCTTATTTCATCCGTTAACCTGCCATTTTTCGCGTCTTCAATAAGAGTCATTTTCGCTCCTCCCTGAAAGTGGGCTTTTTTGTATTTGCAACTTTCCCCAATGATACTTATTCCTTTATAAAAAGTCCAATATAAAACAAACAGGACGTGGGTAAACCAACCCCTAAAACGCCCTCACCATAGGAGGCTCTGAATAAAGTCACCTGCCGCTTTGTTCCCCCTCTCTTCTATAATTCGGATATTCTGCGTTCCAATGACAGCGATATCCGCCTTGCCTTTTAGGAAGTCGATATCCTTCCTTCCCTTGACGCCAAAACCTGTGGCAAGAGGCAATGAGGTTGCTCTTCGGCACCTTCTAAGGTACTCCGTTAAATTATCAGAGAAGGTTGTTTTGGCCCCTGTCACACCCTTGCGGGCCACACAATAGAT
>JALTEW010000431.1 GCA_027073795.1 bacterium
GCGTGGATATTAACGCCGTTGGGTCCAGGTTCCTCACCACAGACATGAATCCCGCTATCTCCCTCGATCCTCCAACGGCTGGGTATACCTTTTCCTCTCATGACGTTACCAGTCAGTTTCTGATTGACCCCGGAAACAGCTCTCTGCAGGTGATGCTGGCAGGGGATACAGGGGGAGCAAGGGACATACAAATAGAGGAGGGAGCCTATTCAGGCGTGGACCTGGCAGATGAGCTCCAGAACAAGATACGCATATTGGGGAACGTGGGGGGGACAGATTATTCCAAGGTTACTGTAACCTATGATGCCTCCACAAATCATTTTGTTTTCGATAGTGGGGATCCCGCAACAAATTTCGATACCCTGCAGAACGCGGCTGGCAGTACGGCGCGCCAGACGCTTGGGTTCAGCGCAGATATTACGGGCAACGGTGATACAGACGTGGAATCCGACACGGCGGTTGCCTTCAATGTCATCGCAGGTGTCAACGACTCCTTTACGATTTCGGTCGATGGCGGGGCCCCCCAAACGATTACCATCGGACCGGGAACCTACACCACCGGAACCCTGACCACGGAAATACAAAACGACCTCAATACCGTCCTGGGCGCCGGAGCCGTGACGGTTGATTATAACGCATCCCACGCCAATCGTTTCACCCTGACGTCAAACACGACCGGCCTTTCCTCCTCCGTGGAACTCACCCCTGGAGCGAATGACTTCCTTAGAATGGTCAAGCTGGAACCTGACCTCACCGTAAACGGCACTGAGGCTACCCATATCTCGGACCTCAATCTGGGGGAAGGTGTAACGCTCGGGACCATCCGCATGACCGACAGGGCTGGCAATATCGCCAATATCGACCTGTCTTCAGCGGTGACAGTTAAGGATATTCTCGACTCCATCAACACCACTGCAGGAATCCATGTGGCCGCGTCTTTGAATGCCGCAAAAAACGCTATTGTCATCACAGACACAAACGCCCAACCGGCGCAACGGCAGAACCTTGTGGTTGAGGACATGACCGGAACCGCGGCAAAGGACCTGGGTATCCTTAAGGATGTTCCTGGAAACATCCAGGGGAAAGACCTGAATCCAGCCGTGACCACCACTACGCGCACCTCCTCCCTTTATGGGGGCCAGGGGCTAACTTTGGGAAAGATCGAGGTGGAAAACAACGGTGTCAAAGGAGAAATCGACCTGTCTGAAGCCGGTTCCATTGCGGATGTTACCCAGCGTATCAACGCCGATTCCAACAGTGACTTGAACATCTCCGCTTCCATCATGAATTCGAAGAAAGCGCTGGATGTCCGTTCAACCAACGGCAGCTCCGTCGCCCTTATTTTCGACAGCGACAACACAAAAAGTGGCTCAAGACTTGGCATCCAGGGCGAAAATGATATACTAAAAACCTTCAAACTTTTTCAAGAGGCCCTCGAGAAAAATGACGGAAAGGCAATTCAGGGCTTGCTCCAGCATTTCGATGAGGGCCTGAATAAACTGCTGGAGGAACACGTAAATATTGGGGCGTCGGCAAGTAGACTCGAGCGCGCGGAGACCATTCAGAAGGAGCTGAAGGTCAACACAACCAAGGCGTTATCCGATACCGAGGATGCAGACATCATGAAAACCATGACAGACTTTATGAGGCAACAGTATGCCCTGCAGGTTTCCCTTCAATCCGCGGCTAAGATCGTCCAGCCCACCTTGCTCGACTTTCTAAGATAAGGAGGGAAGGTGCTCATTCTGACACGGAAGTTGGGAGAGCGAATCACCATTGGTGATGATGTTGTTCTTTCAATCCTTGAAATTCACGGGAAACAGGTCAAAATCGGTATTGAGGCACCGAAGGAAATGGTTATTCACCGCGAGGAGATTTACCTGAAAATTCAGGAAGCGAACGTGAAGGCGGCCTCACCAGACTTCGCCACCTTCGGGAGGCTCTCGGAGGCCCTAAAGAAAACGCCTCAGATGACCGATAAAGAGGAAAAAGCAGAGGAGTCATAACGTGTTGTTAAAAGGAACAAGACTGGGAGATATAGAAATACCGGATGATAAAATTATCACCTTCCCTTACGGGCTCCTGGGGTTCGAGGAAATGAAACGGTACATCCTGCTCACCCCCAATCCATCCATCCCCTTCCGATGGCTCCAGTCTATTGACAACCCCGCGCTGGCCTTTGTGGTGATTAATCCCCTCATCTTTCACCCTGAATACAACATGCAAATCCCCGCCCGGCAGCTTGCCGCCATCGACGCAAAACAGGCGTCTGACATTGCGGTGCTGGTCATTGTCACAGTCCCGGAAAACCCGGAGGAAATGACTGCAAACATGGCAGGTCCCTTGCTCATTAACACGGAGAACCGTATGGGTGTTCAGGCTGTCCTGGGAGACGAGGAACACTCTACCGAGCACTTCATCGCCCATGAGCTCCGTGACTTGCAAGGCCCCCACCCCCATCCCATCAAGGACACCCTTGAGCAACTTGCTGCACTCTACTAAAGTTACAAAATCTCTGATATTAAAAAACTCTTTACCGCCCCAGATATTGGTGTTCATTCCAAAATCACGTGGAGAACTTCTAATGTAACACGCAAGTATTTATTCGTTGTGTACAATTATACTTTATGATCAAGCACGTTTCGCACTTTATCAGCAATATCTTTTATTGAAAACGGCTTGGGGATAAAATGTACACCTTCCTCAAGTACACCTTGGTGAGCAATGGCGTTGGCTGTGTATCCAGACATGTATATATATTTCAGATCCGGATTGATAGAGCGAAGGCGTTCAACAAGAATCCGACCGCTCATCTCAGGAAGGACAACGTCGGTAATCAGCAAATCGATGCGGTCAGAATACGTCTCGGCCAGTTGAATTGCCTCCATCGGGGTACTTGCCGTAAGCACTGTATAGCCCAGACTTTCAAGCATCTGCCTGGACATATTCAATATTTGTATCTCATCTTCAACCAGTAAAATTGTCTCAGAGCCACCCTGGACAGTATCAGCCTGGAGCTCTTTTTGGCTAGCAGGAGCTTCATCGGTCTTAAACCGGGGGAAATAGATGCTGAATCGTGTTCCTTTACCCGGCTCACTGTAAACATTGATAAAACCGCCATTCTGCTTAACGATTCCGTATACTGTGGCCAAACCGAGGCCCGTTCCTTTGCCCTTCCCCTTTGCCGTTTGACACATCCCAATAGCCTTTCGAGGGTGATGGAAATGTGCTATAGACATAGTTAATGCGGTATAAGTATTTCAGATTTATAAGAAATGAAAACCTCTTCATTGTCCTTTTAGCTATTGTCATCGGAATCCTGTCTGGTTTGGGCGCCGTGGGTGTCCGCTTTTTGATTCGGCTCTTCCAGGAGCTTTTCTTCGGGGGAAACGGGATAGCCCTTCTGGAACCCCTCAGGCGCCTTCCCTGGTGGTACAAAGTGATTGCCCCCGCCGTCGGTGGGGCGATTATCGGCCCGATCATCTATTACTTTGCCCGGGAGGCGAAGGGCCACGGCGTGCCAGAAGTGATGCTGGCAACCTTGCTCCAGGGTGGCAAGATTCGCCCACGGGTGGCCTTTATCAAGGCCCTCGTTTCCGCCCTGTGTATCGGTTCCGGGGGCTCGGTAGGGCGTGAAGGTCCCCTCGTGCAGATCGGAGCCAGTGTGGGCTCCAGTATAGGTCAGATCTTTAAGTTGACGGAGAAGCAGGTGTCCACCCTAGTTGCCTGCGGAGCGGCCAGCGGCATCGCGGCCGCTTTTAACGCCCCCATTGCCGGGGCACTTTTTGCTGTGGAGATTATTCTGGGTGATTTCGGTGTGGCAGCCTTCAGCCCTATCGTCATTTCATCCGTGATGGCAACCCTTATCTCTCACTACTTTGAGGGAGACTTTGCAGCTTTTATGGTTCCACCCTACAGGCTTATTAGTGCCTTTGAACTGGTTCCCTATACGATCCTGGGGGTGTTAGCAGGGTTTGTTGCCCTCGGGTTTATCTGGGTCCTCTATTTCAGCGAAAACGCCTTTGAAAACTGGTCGTTCCCAGAATGGCTAAAGCCGGCCCTTGGAGGCCTCACAATTGGCGCTATGGCCCTTTGGATACCCAATCTCTTCGGGGTCGGGTATGAGACGATCAACGAAGCGCTGCATGGAAGTCTTGCCCTCTGGTTTCTTCTCCTGTTAATTCCCATTAAGATTCTGGCCACGTCCATCACACTTGGCTCAGGGGGGTCTGGGGGCGTATTTGCCCCTTCTCTTTTTCTCGGTGCCTCAACGGGGGGCGTTATTGGGATTCTTTTTCATTCATGGTTCCCCCATCTAACGGCAGATCCCGGGGCTTATGCCCTAGTAGGAATGGGAGCCGTGGTAGCCGCCGCAACACAGGCTCCTATTACAGCAATCCTGATTATCTTCGAGCTTACAAACAACTACCACATCATCATCCCACTGATGTTTTCCTGTATCGTCAGCACCCTGATCACTACTAACATCAAGAAGGAGTCGATCTATACCCAAAAGTTGAAGTTCAAGGGGATTAACCTGACGGAAGGACGTGAAGAGAGCATTCTGAAAGCAATTCCCGTTGCCCATGTCATGACCTCTCCCGTCACCTATTTTACTTTCACCGTGAACCTGGAGACGATCTGTGACGTGGCGCTCAAGAGCCCTCAGCATGTCTTTCCAGTGGTGGATGAGGAGATGAATTACCGGGGGTACTTCAGCATGGGAGAATTGAAGTCGGTTCTTTTCGACAAAGGGGATCTCGCTAACCTCGTTATCGCAGAAGACATCATTGAGGGAACCCAGGCAGTACCCGTGGACGCCAATGTCCATGAGGCGATGAACCTGCTGGGGAGAAATGGGATGGAAGAACTGCCCGTGGTTGATGGCAAGAAACTAGCAGGTCTCGTCGCAGCGAAACAGATCCTCGAAATCTATCAGATGGAACTTCACAAGCGGGAATTGGCCATGGCCGTCGTCTCAAAAAAGAAATTCAACGACCTGACCGAGGGCTTATATGTGGGTGGGGGGTATCGACTGGATGAGCTTCCGGTTCTGGATAAATTGTTAGGGGAAACGCTGGAGGCAACAAACTTTCGCGCTGATTACGGCTTGCAAATTATCATGATTCGATCGGCAAAAAGTAAGAAGGAGGTATTGCCCCGTCCGGAATACAGATTTCAAAAGGGTGACCGTGTTCTTGTCGTGGGGACGCTGGAAAACATCCTGAAATATCAGGAGCAGGAAGAGCTCTCAAGCCACGCCTACCAAGTTACCTCTGCGTAACTGTGTAAGGTTACTCGATGTGAATAATCCTTGCCGGGTGATAAACGGGGTGTCTCCCGAAGGGCCATAAAAGCTTTTTCAGCCGTTTTCTGGTGAGAAGCCTTTTGATGTTTTTCAGGTTTTTCTCTGTGACCTGAATGCCACGTTCCATAGCCATTTCCATTTGGGAGAAATCGGCCCAGTGGAGATCGTCCACTTCGGGGCAGAGAAGTAAGTCGGCATTGAGGGACTGCATCGTGTCTAGCCGGTGGGTCGACACGGAATTGGAGCGAAGGATGATGTCCATAGCGGAATGGAACTCCGAGGCTGCTTCCAGCCGTCTGGAGACATCTACACCAATAACCACATCGGCGCCCATCTGAAAGGTGGGATTGATGGGAAGTTTGTTGGTAGATCCCCCATCCACTA
>JALTEW010000432.1 GCA_027073795.1 bacterium
ATGAATTAGACGGGGTTTACTATACAAGTAAGCCTTTGTTAACTCTTGGCTACAATGGAGCACAAATGAGAACTTTGCATTCAATTTATGACGTTGTCAGGCAAGGTAATGCCGTTGATGCTAAAAGAAATCTTAAGTTCCCTTTTTACAGGCACAGCGCTAGGTTTGAAAATGAGAATGGTTACTTAGCAATTACTTTTTCAGGAAACGCAGACTTTCGGATTCAGGGAGGAGTTAATGAGATTCGCAGTAAAATAGATAGGTTTCCTATTGGGACGCACCCGCACCTTTTTTTACTACAAAAGGCTTTTGGTCAAGATATAGCGCTTAGCAGTCTTGCAGAGAGGGTTTTTAGAGGTAAATATACAGGCCAAGCCGGAACATTGAAGAAGGCTCTTGCTAAATTTTCGCTAACAAAAGGGGCTCCTCAAGTTCGAGACAGCTATACATGTGAGTGGTTAGATGATGACACAAAACGAGATGCAGTTTTTTATTTCCCAGCCAAAAACGAATATGTTGTTTTTAGAAAAGTATACGAAGACAGTGGTTACGAAACATGGGGGCAAAAACAAAATGTACATACTGACAGGATAAAAGAGGCGTTGTCTCAGAAGAAACAAAGTAGGATACTTGTATTTCAACCGTCCCCGATACCGGCTCAGGCTTAAAAGATAACATTTTGCCTTTCTTTGAGGTGTTCGCAAAGCTTTTAGAAAATATTTGCTTTAATACATAAAAAAGAGATTTGAAAATACGCTGGCGCCACGCTGCACTTTTCGGAGCGTATAACACAGTATATTTGGAGAGTGCCTCGGCTTAATAGAACAGGTTACGAAACATCTGAAATTTTTAGGGGAGCAAGAGAGGAGATAATTAAGAATGACAAAAGCAATCGGTCAAGCCCTAATTGGAAATTCATCATCTGTTAGCGATTTTTTTGGAGTTTTAAAAGTATGTAACTTGCAAAAAAGTTGCATAATATGCGGAATTCTACTATAATATAGCTAAAAGAAACGGATATAGCGGATACTATGTTAAAGTTTTAATGGAGGTAGGATTATGGGGGAAAGAGGTCCCATGATGGGTGCTTATGCACCGGAAGCATTAGGTGCTATTCCAACTAGCGTGGCAGAGGTAGAGCAGCGGTCAAAGCTAAGAAAATCTCAAAAACGGTTTGCGAACCGCCATGGCGTCGAAAGCTGGGACGAACTCGAGCCGTTATGGCGAGTAGCGTTTTGGACAAGGAAAGGCGATTTTCGCAACAATTGGTTAATGGCCAGAACGGAAGCGGTTAACGCGGGGTTTAATCTTGAACAGCAACAGAGATCTGTAGTAGTGGCGTTGATAGCGCGCTTGCGTGTAGTGTCTCGATCGGGAGATCCCAGAGATATAAAAGAATATTATGGTTTGGTTAAGATTTTTAATTCATTGATAGGGGAACAAGAGCCGATAACTGTTGGGCAGCCATCTAGCGAGTGATTGGATTCTGCAGCATAACTTTCTGATGCGATGCTAAAATATTATCAAATGAAAGCTGAAAGGCCGGTGGCGAGTTACAACAATTGGGGGCGGAGCAGGGATAGAGATTAAGGCTCTGGGCACGAT
>JALTEW010000433.1 GCA_027073795.1 bacterium
CGTCGCGATAAATCGCTCGCGATTCAACCGCCGCTTGTAGTTTGATAGATGGCGTTTCAGGAGGGCGTTTTTTGTTCGGTGGTAAAAACCCACAAGGGTATCGAACTTCGCGAGGTTGTCTTTGGAAATCACCAACTCGTGTTGAGCTTTGGTCGGATAAAGCGCCGTGCCTCCCTTGCCGTCCGGGAGCCGTGTTTCTCCCTTCGGCCGGCGGTTTTCGTAGAGGCGGGAGGTGATGCCCAGCCGCAGCAGCATCCGCTGGACCGTTTGAAGGGTCCCCAGGTCCGATTGGGAAAGACGAACGCTCACGCCTTTTTTATGTGATCCCTGCACCGACCCGTCCGCGTCGAAGATGCCTCTCAGAAACCCCTTGTAGAATTCGCTTGAGCCCGATTCTATACCGGATGTGGGAAATTTGTGGCCCACTTCCAGGCCGTGGGCGAAGGCGAGGTCGCGCAGGGTCGCGCTCTGCAGGCGGTATTCATTCCTCTCAGTCAGGCATATCCATCCCTTGAAATCCGATCGGTGGGGAAGGGCCTTTGCGTATCGGAGTGTTTTATCGAGAATTGTCCCAATTCCGTTGGATCCGTTCCCCCACACCGAGAGGACCGCCTTGTCTTTCTTGAGCGTGCCGTCGCCGATGAGAAGACCGAGGAGGTAGCCTTCCCCGTAGGTGCCGGAGCCGTCCCATTCCGGGTTTGCCGTGTGGTTGTTGAGTACTATCTTATCCCCCGGCGCGAGCTCTCCGGCGGCGGCCCACGCGGTCTCCATCGTGTCCCGGGTCATACGGGTGACCTTTAACAGGGGGTGGTTTTCCGTTAACCGCAGGCGGTACCCCTCACGGGTCCGGAGCTCGAAGAGTGGCCGTCTTCCCGTGGGGAAAAACCCTGCAGGGCAATGGAAATCCTTGCCGTTCACGCGGGCCATGAAGGGGCGCCCGATTAAGTTCTTAACCTGCCGGGGGCCTTCGGCAGTCATAATCCAGGTTTCTCTCGATATACAGGGATTCGTACTTTCGATCTGGCCCAGGGCAGGGGTAGGATTATCGCTATTTATCCTGTCCAGAAAAATGATGCCTGGTTCGCCTCCGGCCCACGCATGGTGAACAATCTGGTCAAAGACCTCTGTGGCCCTCAACTCTCGCACCGTTTCTCCTGAACGCGGGTTAATTAACGGGTAGGATCGGTCTTTCGCAACCGCTTCCACAAAATTTTCCGTTAACCCCACGGAGAGGTTAAAATTATGCAATGCCCCACGAATACTCTTTACTGTGATGAATTCCATAATATCCGGGTGATCCACATTCAAAATCGCCATGTTGGCACCCCGCCGGGTGCCACCCTGCTTGATGGTTTCTGTTGCGGCATCATAGACCTTCATAAACGAAATAGGCCCGCTGGATATCCCCTTTGTGGACAGAACGACATCGTTTTTCGGGCGGATCCTAGAAAAGGAAAAGCCCGTACCGCCCCCACTTTTATGGATGAGCGCGGCATGTTTCAAGGTCGTGAAGATGCTTTCCATGGAATCCTCTAGGGGCAGCACAAAACACGCGGACAACTGTCCCAATTCACGTCCAGCGTTCATCAGGGTGGGAGAATTGGGAAGAAAATCGAAACGCGCCATAAGCTCATAAAACCGCCTCGTAAGTTCCTCGACATTCGCCTCGCTGTCATAATTTGCGTCCGCCCCAGCAATGAACCGGGCGACGCGCCAAAACATCTCTTCCGGCAACTCTACAGGATTCCCATCGGCATCCTTCTTTAGGTATCGACGCTTCAAGACAGTCAGGGCATTTTCACTAATCTCAGGCGTTACCAGATCAGAAGGCACCCTTTTTTTCTTCCCTTCTGCCATTTCTCTTACCCCTATATATTGTGTTTTGAGAGCATTTTAGCACAATATATTGTGCCATTCAAGGGCATCCTTATTCCCATGGCTCTTCTTGGCATCAAAGATAAGTTTATTGATTACAAAACAATTTTGTTTTTATCTTGAGAGAGGAGGTGAAGCGGTGAAGTGGTAGTCCGCCATCCAAGGCCAGATGCAACAGATGCAAACTTTTCGCCACAAACGGGTGCCCCTTGCTTGAACAGTTCAACTTAGCATCGGCTTCAAAACCTATCGAGAATGGGGACATCATTCCCGATGCAGGTCAGTATAAAACAAAATATTCCAGGAGCAAGCCTTGAAATCTGAATGATTCAGTGATAGACATAAATTGTAAATTGTTAGCCCATTCTAATGTAGGATGATGCATGAAAAAGTCACTTATTTCCATTCTCCGGATTATTTATTTTGCTTTGTTGGTTATTGCCACCCTGATATTTGTTTTCCGCTGTGGCAAGTATTTCTGGACGACCCTCTGGATTGTCTTTGAAATCTATGTCTTGACGGCTCTCACGCGGACCATTTCCTCAAAGGAATCCGTGTCAACTTTTTTAAAGGGAGCTTATATAGGGATAGGACTGGTTGCCCTCTTTTACTTCACCTCCGTGAAGGTGGGAATTAATGTAAAGAGCCCCTTTTTTGCTGGGTTTGCCGTAGGGACTTATGAAGAGTTTATCAAGATGATTCCTGTCTTGCTTATGGCCTACCTGATCTATCGGCGACGAAAGATATTACCTAACCCTTCGGACTTTCTCTGGATGTCAGTTTTATCCGGCGCCGCTTTTACCCTGGTAGAGACCAGTTACTGGATAAATTTCCGTTTTCCATTCACCTATGGCCCCCACATTGGGCCCCTTTACTTTTTTCCAAACGCCCTGGGGCAATATTACGCCGGGGCGAAAATTGGGTATATCGGTCACGCCGCGGCGACAGGGCTAATCGGCATGGCGCTGGGCTGGGGAATCTTTTTTAAAACAAAAAGGAACACCATTCTGAACAGGATATGGTGGCTCATCCCGGTCATGGCTTATGTCTGGGTTGTTTTTGAACATGCCTTCAATAATATCTATTATAAAGAAAAGAGTGGCTATCTCCTGATATTCGGGGGCGGGCAGCTCACACCCTACATCTTTATCGTATTACTCCTGCTGACGATTGGGTTTGACATCCTTTCCCTCATCCTTCTCTTCCGTGCGCGTTCAACATCAAGAATGATATTCTTTGGAAATATCAGGCAAGCCTTTAAGGCTCTCCTGAAAAGGAAATGGGGGGAGATGATATCTCGCGGTCGGGTAGTAACCATTTATTTGAGAAGAATAAACCTTTTGAGCTGGAAAGGTGTCACCATAGGGGAAGAGATCAATGGAGAATCGTTTTCCATAACAGAAAAAAATGAATCCAACAAAGAGGATTAAGCTATGGGAATTTTACATGGTATCACCGGCTTTTTCCACGGTTTATGCTTGGGGCAATTTTTTAACCTCGGAAGCATGATTTACCAGGCATGCAGTCACCAGGAGCATCAAAGCGTTATTTTTAGCCGTTGCGCGGCAACAATTATAGCCGCCGCTATTTTATATATTGTTGACTCACTTGGAGTGAATGACTGGTTTAGAAAACAATTTTTTGCCGGGGAACAGTCCACACAAGCGAAACACTATGATCTTTCCCATCCACGCATTTCTGATGTTTTAACAGCCCATCCCATGCCGGGGGAGGAAGGCTATTATCCAGGCATCGAGCAGGAATACAATGATTACGACTGGGCTTGCTGGGAAGAAAAGCAAAAGGAGGCAATGGAGATCCTCAAGACAGACACTTCGGACCGTAACCCTCGATAATCCCACGGGTTTGTTTTCTCTTTGAACAAGTGGAAGGAAACTCGGAATTTCTGGCTTGGAACTCGAAGCATAGCTGTTTTTCTCACAAAAGCAGGGGAGCTTGCCGTCAAGTTTGATAAGAAATTCCGAAGATACGGCTTCCCTTACTCTCATTCCTGTATTATAATTTCGTAAATTATTCAAACCGCCAGAATGGAGAAAACAGGATGGGACTCTTTCCAGAACTTGACGCGTTACTTAAAAAACGAATCGGCCTCGCCCATCTTCCCACACCCATCGAGAAACTGGAGCGGCTTTCCGGGGAACTGGGGGTAACCCTCTACGTCAAGCGGGATGACCTGACGGAGAGCGTTGCCTCGGGAAACAAAATCCGCAAGCTGGAATATCTCCTCTATGACGCGAAGGAGAAAGGCTGTGATATGCTGATTACCTGCGGCGGCGTCCAGTCCAACCACTGCCGTGCCACGGCAGCCATCGCGGTTCGGATGGGATTTGCCTGCCATCTCATTCTCCGGGGAGACGAACCGGCAATCCCCGACGGCAATCTCCTTATCGACCGTATCCTCGGAGCCACAACCGCTTTCTATACCCGAGAAGACTTCAAAAACCTCCCCGAGATCGAACGGGACACCGTCGCCATGCTGGAAAAACAGGGGCGACGGCCCTATCTCATCCCCATGGGAGGGTCCAACGCCACGGGAAGCCTGGGCTACATCAAAATGATCGAAGAACTCAAAGATATTCTTCCCGCCTTCGACCATATTTACTGCGCTCTTGGATCCGGCGGCACGTATGCGGGAATGGCGATCGGTCTCAAACACCACGGGATTTCCTCAAGGCTCCGGGGAATTGCCGTGTGCGATGACGTGGCTTATTTCAAGGCCGAGGTCACGCGGATCCTCCGGGAATTTGACGAATGGTACGGGATAACCTTCCCCGACGATCTTTTTAACATGGATTTCGACGACCGGTTCGTGGGGATCGGCTATGCCCTGAACACCCCGGACGAATTGAAAGAGCTCATCCGCATCGCCCGCCTGGAGGGGCTGATCCTCGATCCCGTCTATACCCTCAAGACCTTCCTCGGAATGATGCAGCAGATCCGTGAGGGAAAGGTAGCCAAGGGTGCCAAAGTCCTGTTCATCCACACTGGCGGCCATTACGGGATCTTTCCCAAGGGGGAAGAGTTTAAGGGGGTTTTGTAAAGGGCAAACTGAGTAAAAAGCGTCCTCACACCCCAGTGAAATCGTGCTTAAGCAATTTCACGGGGCAAGCGGGCTTCGCACACGGATTGAAAAGATAGTAGAAAACAATTTCTTTTTACCTGGCCTCCCTGTAAACTTACATTCTTATGTACACGCACGTTGCCAAGAGGAATCCCCTCGGCGTGGTTAATTCCTTGGATAGATAACGGGCAAGTCAGTGGGCCTAACCCTGTTCCTCTCCCCAAAACCGCTTCAGCCATGGTCCCAATCCATAGATAACCCCCAGGATAAAGAAGACCTGCAGCATCGGCTTGAAGGAAAGGGCAAAGACGGTCAGACTACTGAACATTGTGGCGGCAATGGCCAGCGAAATCGCCTGCGAACTGGCCGTGGCGCCCAATAGCAGGATAATCCCCTGTTCATAGGGGAACTTCAGGAGCTTGACGGCAACGATGGCTATAGCAAGCTGAATAAAGTAGTAGGTGAACAAGGCCATGGCGACAAGGAGAAAGAGAATGGGTTTGTGAAGAATGATGGTGGCCACCTTGGCGACGGAAAAAAAGATGATAATAAGAATACCCGTGGCGGAGATGCCGGGGAAAACCTTTTTGAGTTCCATGAAATAGGCCTTCCCCCTTGCGGCGATAATCCTTTTGCGCGTGAAGTACCCCAGGATAAGCGGGATGAGAATGTAAAGAAGCAGATTGCCCGCAAGCCGGATGGTAGGAATCGGGATGATGGCCCCACCGCTGA
>JALTEW010000434.1 GCA_027073795.1 bacterium
TTCAGATGCAAAATAAGCCTCTTTTATCTTATCTGTTTTGTCTTCTTCATATATCAATTTTAGTTTTGCGCACAAATAGCTTTCCATAGCTTTATTGTTTGACTTCTTTGCTGTAATAATGCCGTTGTATATTGCCCTTGCTAATTCCTCTTTAATTTCAATGTCATCATATTTGTTGCTGAATTCAGATAATTTGCTTATAATCTCAAATGCCTTGTCATATTCTTTAGTTTCGCCAAGAAGAATAGAATAATTTCTTAGTATAAATGAATGAGCTACCTTAATTTCAAGATAGCCATGCTTTTCCATAAGCTCTGTGTTCTTTTTTATCAAAATCTTCAATGCATTCTTCATATACATCTTTGTAAAGTCAAGAGATGCATTTGCATATGTAAAGCTTAACTCACAGCATACATGCTTGTTGTATTCACTGAAAGAATATATTTTTTCAATTGCAGATATTGTTTTTATAATGTCTTTAATCTCTTTCTTTGTCCCGTAAAGCATTGCTAATCTTCTTAGCTTTGTTGACAAAGCCTCAACACCATATTTTTCAATAATGCCTTTGTCCATCTTTAATACTCTATTAACACTGTCATAATCGATTATATCCTTAACTTCTTTTTCAAGATCTTCTGTTTTTGCATTATGGATTATTGACATGTTGTCTGAATAGCTCCATGCTGCCTTCCATGATTCTTTTATAAGCTCCGAATTTTCAATCAGTGTTTTTATAAACTCAATTTCCATTTCAAGTATGTCTTCATCATTTTTGCTTGACATCCATACAACAATCCAGTTAAGCCTTATTGCTATTATAAGCTCAACAAGAAGTTCTAAAGACAATTTGCTCGGCTTTGCCCTTTTTGAGAACTCTTCAATTGTTTTCCTTACAAACGGCCGTGCCAATTCCATTGGGTCTTCAATGCCGATACATCCAATAAAAAAAGCAAGGTCAAAAAGCTCATTTCTTATGCCTGCTATTTCCCAGTCTATTATTGCGCTTATCTTGCCTTTTCTCCATAGTACATTATTGGGGTGAAGGTCGCCATGTGAAAACTTTTTTTCCATATACTTTACATAAGGAAAAAACTCTTTTTCAAGAAAAAAATAAGCATCATTGACAAATTCAGCAATCTCTTTTTTTTTTGCTTTTGAAAAAACTATATCCCTTATTACCTTTATCTGCTGTTCTGTTATTTGCCTCACAGGCATTATGCATATATTCTTATTTATCTCCTTTATATTGATTTTATGAAGCAATGAAATAACCTTTGCAATCTCAATTGCGCTTTCAATATTGTCCTTATCTATCTTTGATGTAGAGTTTTCTATATACGGGATAAGCTCATAAATCTCTCCTTTATTTACAATGCTGTCATCTTTTGCATTTAACGGCAATATAACTGGAATATTGTTTTTGCTTAAAAAGTCAAGAAGCATATGCTCGCTCTTTTTCTTCTCATATTTTGTAGATGATATTTTAAGAACATATTTTTTGCTTTTCTCTTTGTCATAAACCAAAAAAAGCTTGTTGTCGCTGACAGGGTTTGCTTTATCTTTAAGCTCTTTTATAATATCATATTCAATTACACCATAATTG
>JALTEW010000435.1 GCA_027073795.1 bacterium
CGAATTATTTGTGTATGTCCGCCGGAGATCAAGAGTACCAAAAGAGGGAAACGTGTTTCTTTCTCTATGAAGAGCGAATAGATATGCCCTTTAAGATGATGAACGGGGATCAGAGGGATATCCTCCAGCACCGCCAGTGTTTTGGCCATGGCGATCCCCTCAAGGAGTGTCACGCCCAGCCCGGGCTGATTGGTGACCGCGACCGCCTTGAGCTCTCCGAACCATGGTTTTGTCTCTGCAAGTATCCTGGGCAGGGTTACCGCATGCAGCCTTGAAGCCAGCTCCGGTACCACACCGCCGTAACAGGAGTGCTCCGCTTCCTGGGAAATCTTTTTGTGGTAAACGATCTTTTGGGTGGCGATCTCGGTGACGGCGATAGAACTGTCGTCGCAGCTGGACTCTATGCTTAAAATCAACTATCATCCTTTATGTTTGAAACGATCACTGTTTTTTCTCCATCACCAATTGTTCTATCAGCGGCCATTTGCCGTATCCGCTGTCTGCGTTGATATGACCTGCTTTTTCGATAACGGTTAGAGGGATATCGTAATGCTTCGCGATCCGGGAAGCTTCTTCAACTGAGATCCAGGGGTCATTGTCTGAAACGATCATCTGTGCCTTTTTGGCATGAAGGGTGTCCGGCAGGGGACAGGGAAAAAACGTTTTGATGGTATTCTCGGTTGTTGTCAGACTTGGAGGAGAGACCATGAAAAGCCTTTCCACTGTTGCCATCTCTTCTTCGCAGAGCCAGAACCAGAGGGTGTTGGCCAGAGAATGGCACACCACCGTGTCGGGTTTGAAATCTTCAAGAACAGCTTTTGCCTGTTTTATCCAGCGGTTCCTGCTGGGGAAATGACAGTTGTCCAGCAGAGGGAAACTGACCGTTCCGTAATTCTTTGCCGTTTCGCAGGCAAGTTCCGCCTGCCAGTGCGGTGCATCCGAACCGCCCCAGCCATGGAGGATAAGGACTTTCATAGAGGTACCTTCTTTAACTGTAGGGCTATCCCTTGTGGGTACCCATAAAGGGCACCCCTACATAGATTTGAATGAACCAACATATGCTCTTACCTCTTTATCAATTTTAATAATTTCATCTATGTTTGCTGCTTTGACATCTCCAAATTTCTCATAGGCATCCAAAACCATATCGCTCATTCCGAAAAAGGAGCATCGCTCTTCCTGGAACGCCTGGATGGCGACTTCGTTGGCAGCGTTGACCACGACGCCAAGATGCGGGTTCTGAAGGATATGCTCTTTGATGTTCCAGATGGGGTAGCGGTCGGCCTCTATGGGCAGGAATTCCAGTGTCCCGATACCGAGAAGGTCGGTAGGTGGGAGTACTTCGTCCGTTACTTCGCCCTTGAGAGCGAACGCAATGGGCAGTTTCATGTCCACCCCTGCAAAGTGGGCGGTTGTGGATCCGTCTACAAATTCGACGAGTGCATGGATCATCGATCTTTTTTCAATCACAGCCTCAATATTTGAAGTGCCAAAGAGCCATTTGGCTTCAAGCAGCTCGAAGAGTTTGTTGGTCATCGTCGCCGAGTCGATAGTGATCTTGTTCCCCATCGACCAGTTGGGATGCTTGAGGGCATCAGAGA
>JALTEW010000436.1 GCA_027073795.1 bacterium
GATGATGCATGTGAATCGGTCGGATAATGATCTCCGGGAATTTCCACCGAGACAAAAGAATTGCCCCTGTCTCCCCATGATCAATCCCAATGGCTCGAAGTTCCGCCTCATGGAAGGGGAGGGGGTGATCCTCATCCACAAGCATGAGAACCTTTTGAAACTCTTCCGGAAAAAACTGATCGAGAACAATCTTTCCCACATCATGAAGCAACCCGATGATAAAGAGATATTCCGTATCTTCCTGGTTTTGTTTGATCCTTTGCCCCATATGCCGCATGAGCGTCGCTACAGATAGGCTGTGAACCCATAGGTTCTCGTGCGAGAAGGGGTGTCCCGCTTTTTCCTTTGGCAGGGCATGAACAACCCCGATGGAAAGGGCAAGGGATTTCACCATGTTGAAACCAAGCAGGGCAATCGCGCGTTCCAGGCTCGAAATCTTTTGAGGGAACCCGTAATAGGCTGAATTTGCCACCTGTAATATCTTGGAAGATAGGGCTGGATCGTGAGAAACGGTATCCACCACCTGCTCAGCCCTGGCCTCCTTGTCTTCCAGAAGGCTCAGAAGTTTCGGGATCACAATAGGTAATGCAGGAAGGTTATTAATCTTTGCAAAAATCTTCTTCCTCAGTTTTTCCTTTTCCATATCTCTTGTCCTCTTAGGTAAAACTCCCTCCCCGCTCAATACCAGCATAGAGCAGGTCTTCCTTGCGGGCTTCTCTGAGGTTAATATGATGTATTATCAAGGCAATGTCAATGCCGTAATAATCTATAACAATATTTTAAAAAACTGCGCTAGGAGGTATGGGACTTGACTCATGATTGAGTGTATGTTAACCGTTTAACAGATAAATTAATTTGTTAAATGTTAACTTCACTTCAAGAGGCCAGAAATGGGACAGGATAAACGGCAGGTAGGATTTTTCGATGCGGCTCTTGAGACGATGTCTCATGAAGCAAGAACGCAATTGTTGACTCAAAGGCTCAGAGAAATTGTGGCTTATGCGTATGAACATTCTCCAGCTTTCAGAAAAAAGATGGAACGCTCCGGATGCGAACCCATGGACATCCAGACCATCGATGACCTTGAACGTCTTCCTATCACCCGTAGAGAAGACCTTATCGAGGCCCAGAAAGAAATGCCTCCCTTTGGAGGATTCGAGGCAGTTCCAAGGGATGAAATGCGCCGGATCTACGTCTCTCCCGGGCCCGTTTACGAGCCAGGGCCCTGGGAATACAATGATATCCGATGGACCCAGGCCCTCTTCGCCGCTGGATTTCGCAAGGGAGATGTTGTCCAGAACACCTTCAACTACCACATGTGGCCCTTTGCCTTTATCCTGGATGACTCCCTGAAGATGATCGGATGTTCAGTCGTTCCGGCAGGCACGGGGAACTCCCTTGTTCAGCTTACCATTATGCAAAAACTCAAGGCCACAGGAATTGTAGGAACACCCAGTTTTCTAATGACGCTGGCGCAACGGGCGGAGAGCCAGGGGTTAGACCCAAGCAAGGACCTGAAGCTAAAAGTTGGTTTCGTATCCGCTGAAATGTTTCCAGAATCCCTGAGAGGCCTGCTGGAATCAAAGTTGGGGATTCGTATCTCCCAGGCCTACGGAACTGTGACGACGGGGTGCCTTGCCTATGAGTGCCCCTATCGGGAAGGCATGCATCTCTGTGAAGACGTCATTGTAGAAATCGTCGATCCCGATACAGGTAAAAAGATGCCCTCGGGTGCGACGGGGGAGATCGTAGCCACCAACTTCAACAAAACCTATCCCATGATTCGGTACGCGACGGGGGACCTTTCCTATCTCAAGGGTGATTCATGCGCATGTGGTAGAACGTCTCCAAAGCTCGGAAGAATCCTTGGAAGAACGGATCAAGTCACCAAGGTCAAGGGCACCTTCATCCACCCGTGGCAGACGGATGAAATTATTTCAAGGTTTCCGGAGGTTGATAAATACCAAGTCGTCATTACTCGGGCGGGGCACATGGACCGTATGACCTTCAAGATTGAGCTTCGTGACGAATCCATCAACCAAGATATTCTTCGGGCGAAACTGGAGCGCGCCATAAAAGAAATCCTGAATGTAAAGGGCGACGTCGATTTCGTTGTGCGGGGAGCGATCTTCGATCGCCACAAAAAGATTGATGACCAGAGGAAATGGGATGTTTAGGTATACCCTATCTTACAAGACTTAGAACTTCGAGGACAAAGGATGAAAGAAAAGATAAAGGTTGGCGGCATCATGCAAAGCGATGGCCGGGCCATTGTGAAACTCCTTGCCGTTCCCGACAGAGCAGACGCCCCGGGCCTGATCCTTGGTGCCTTGGGGAGAAAGAATGTCAACATCGAATTCCTTGTAGAAAGTACGGATCTCGACGGCCAGGCAAACTTTACCTTCTGTATCGATGAAGGAGCCCTGGAGAGAGCACTGGCCGCGCTGGAAACAGTCAAAACCGAGGTGGATGCCAAGGTGGTTACCTATATCCCCGATGTCTCCGTCGTCAGCGTCTTCGGCCCCCATTTCAGGGAAAAGCCCCGTATCTCTGGTATCATGTTCTCCGCGTTAGCCGCGGTGGGTATCAACACCCTCGCCATCAGCACGTCCATTTCCAGTGTTTCCTGCGTGGTTGAGGCAAAAAACGTCGACGCCGCCATTGATGCTCTTTACGAGGCTTTCGACGCCCCCCATCGCGTGCGACAAAGGGCAAAAGGCTATTAAAATTATGACAGGGAACACAATTTATGTTATAATTATATTATAATGAAGCCGTTGACCTTTAAATTTCTTATCTTTACGATTGCCATCGCCATGGGACTCGTAGGATGGGTCACTATTTTCGGCAATGAGGGGTGGCTTGCCTACCGCCACCTCACCCAGGCGGAGGGTCAGATGCAGCAGAGAATCGCCGATCTGAAACACAGGAATCATCAACTTTCACGCGATATTTACCGCCTGAAACATGACAAAGACTATCTGGAACGGGTTGTCCGTAAAGAGCTCGATATGGGGAAACCTGACGAGCTGGTCTTCAAATTTCGTTAATCCCGGAGGAACGTGATATGCCATACGTCGGGGCCATTTACAGGCCACCCAGCGAACATAGAAGTTTCATCCTGCAGGTTACGGTAGGATGTTCTCATAACAAGTGTACCTTTTGCTCTGTTTACAAGGACAAAAAATTTCAGATAAAATCCCTTGATGAGATTGCCGAGGATATCGAGACAGCAAAACCTTATGCCCCCCATATTCGAAGAGCCTTTCTGGCGGACGGAGATGCCCTCATCGTCCCGCAGAAAAAGCTTGTGAAAATCATGGAAATGGTCAATGAAGCCTTCCCAAATCTCGAGCGAATCGGCATTTATGGGAATGCCAAGTCCATTCTGAGAAAATCCGCCGACGACCTCAGAAAATTGAAGAATCTGAAATTAGGTATCGTTTATATTGGCCTTGAATCCGGAAATGAGGAGATCCTTAAAAGGGTCAAAAAGGGGTCAACCACCACCCACATGATCGAGGCGGCCCAGCTTATTCACGAAGCGGGCATTACGCTGTCCGTCACGGTCATCCTGGGTCTTGGGGGAAAAGAGATGTCCCATGTCCATGCGGTGGATACGGGAAAGGTTCTCAGCCAAATGGACCCGGAGTTCGCCGCCGCCCTCTCCCTGATGCTGGTTCCCCCTGCCCCCCTGTGTGAAGATTATGAGGCAGGGCGTTTTCAGCTTCCGGACGCCTTTGAAATGCTGGAAGAGCTGGCCCTGATTATCACCAACATGAAGGTCACGCACTGTTTCTTTTCTTCAAACCACGCCTCAAACTACCTGCCCATTCAGGTCTGGCTTCCGGAGGGGAAGGAAGAAATCCTATCTCTCATCCAGGAGGTTATCAACCGGCATGACAGAAACCTCCTCCGACCTGAGGCCTACAGGGGACTGTGATGGATTTTTCTGTTATTTCCTCCCGTCTCCGTGTAAGGTATGCCGAAACCGATCAGATGGGGGTCGTTTATTACGCCAACTACCTTATCTGGTTTGAAATGGGGCGCGCGGAGTATTGCAGGCGAATGGGATTCAGCTATGCAAGCCTGGAAGAGGATGGATTTCGGCTGATGGTGGCGGATGTCCATTGCAGATACAAGGCACCAGCACGTTACGACGATACTATTCGGATTGAAACCACCCTCCGGGAATTGAAGAAAAAAACCCTGACATTTGGTTACAAGATCTTCAATGATACCTCGGGGCAACTGCTGGCGCATGGATATACCAAACATGTCTGCACGAACCATGATGGAAGGCTTGTTCGTCTTCCCAACACCTTTGTACAATGTATCACATCCCCTTCCCCCGATGTCCCAAAATCATAGCGCCTCTCTTATGTCTCTCCTTGACAATTCAGGCGCAGATGTGTACCAGATAGGCGAACCTCGGTGATGCAATTATGACACTTGAGCAACTAAAAATCTTTGAAACCATTATCTCTCGTTTCAAAAATGCCCATATCGCTGTGATAGGTGATATCGTAGCCGATCAGTATATCTTCGGGAAACCCCTAAAACTCTCCCGCGAAGCCCCTGTTCTGGTTGTCCGCTACGATGGGGAACGTATTCTCCCGGGAAGTGCCGGGAATACCATCCTCAACCTTGCCGCCTTGGGGTGCAGGGTCACACCCATCAGTCGGCTGGGTGCCGACCCCACCGGAGGAACTCTGCTTGAAATCTTCCGGGGGCAGGGAGTTCCCACCGATTTCATAGAAATCACCCCGGACACTCCCACCACCACAAAGATGCGGATTCTGGCGGGTGACGACCATACCTCCAAGCAGCAGGTTATCCGGATCGACAAGGAAGTAGCAGGGCCTTTCCCGGAAGCCATCGAAAAAAAAATCCTAACACATATTCAGGAGCTTAGATCTAAAGTTGATGCCTTTCTTGTTTCTGATTACGGTTATCATCTCATCAGCCCAGGGATCCTGAAGGCTTTGAAAGAGGTATCGAAAACATGCCTTACCGTTGTGGATTCACGCTACCGTCTCAGGGAGTTCTCGGGTGTCCATGTCATGACCCCCAATGAGTCCGAACTCCAGGCGGCCGCGGGCAAATCCGCCGCGAATGAGGAGGAACTGATATCCATTGGCCGGGATTTCTACCATGCCTTGAAGCTTGAGGCCCTTCTTGTCACCATGGGAAACCACGGCATGACACTGTTTGAAAACGGTGGGGAAGTCACCCGTATTCCCATTGCAGGTCCCGACGAAATCATCGACGTGACAGGTGCCGGCGATACCGTCGCCGCCCTTTTCACCCTTTCACGTGTCTGTGGGGCCTCCTATAAGGATGCCGCGAGGCTCGCAAATTTTGGGGGCGGCATTGTCGTCATGAAACGCGGGGCCGCGACCCTGAGGCCTTCCGAGCTCATATCCTTCATCCAAAGCGAGATAACACCCCATGGCCCAGATTATTCTTGATCATTCCGTTCTAAGGGCCACGCTGGATCGATTGAAACGGGAAGGCAAAACCATTGTCTTCACCAATGGCTGTTTTGATATCCTCCACGTGGGACATGTTCGATACCTGAGGGGCGCCAAGGCCCTGGGGGACATCCTCATCGTGGCCCTCAACAGTGATACCTCAACTCGCACCCTCAAGGGCGAGGGACGCCCGTTTATCC
>JALTEW010000437.1 GCA_027073795.1 bacterium
AAGGAAAACAGAATAAAAAAGAGTATGGCCAAGAATAAAATAAATAATAATAAAATGAATAAGATATATGATGTTGCTGTCATTGGCGGCGGGCCTGCAGGACTTACTGCTGCTGCAAATACAGCCAATAGGGGCTTAAAAACAATTCTGTTTGAAAGCGACCATTATGCAGGGGGCCAGCCAAGGATAATATACCCGAAGAAGATAATTATTGATCACCCTGGGTTTCCAAACGGGATTTCAGGCAAAGAGTTAAGCAAAAGGCTTTTTGAGCAGGCAAAAAATTCTGGCGCTGAAATACATTTATCAGAGCCTGTTGTTGATATGAAGCTAAAGGGAAAAATAAAAAAGGTTTATACAAAAAAAGGCAAAAAAAAAAAGTATCTGGCAAAGAAGATAATTCTCTGTACAGGACTTCATAATGTGCCTAGAAAGCCGGAGGCATTAAAAGACTACAAAGGTAAAAGAGTGCATTATTTTATAAAAAACCTTGATTACTTCAAAAACAAAGACATTGTGATAATTGGCGGAGGCGATACTGCATTTGACAGGGCTTATATGCTTTTAGATAATGCAAGGTCAATAACAATGCTGATAAGAAGCGACAAGATAAAGGCAAAGCAGAGCAATTATGAAAGGGTAAAGGACAAAGCAAAGATAATATTCAACTGTGAGATATATGAAGTAAATAATGACAAGACAATAACTGCAAGGTTTAAGTCAGGAAGAAAAACAAAGATAAAGGCTGATGTTGTTGTTGTTTCTATTGGCTTTTTGCCAAATATGGAAATATATAAAAGATTGGGGCTGAAAACAGACAAGTATGGAATTGTGACTGACTATTATATGAGGACCAATATAGATGGTGTTTTTGCGGCAGGAGATATAACAGATGAGGTTAAGCTTATAGCTGTTGCATGCTCTGAGGCAATAATTGCCGCAGTAAACACTTTTAACTCTATAAAAAGCCCCTACTGGCTTAAAGACAAGCTGGGAAGGTCATGTATAGAGAATAAAGAAAAATAAAGTTCAAAAAAGAATAAATTTTTATAAAAATAAAAAGAGAATTAACATTATATTTTATATACAATGATGATTTTATCAACAGCCTTTCAGATGAAGAACTTGTGCAGGAATATAAGAACTGGGAGAACATACCATTCGTCTGGGGTCGCATATTCCCAGATATTGTTCGCAACATTCTAATGCAGAGGTTGTTCGAGGAAATCAGAAAAGAGAACGAAGGGCTACCCAACGAACTCAAGGAAATGCTCACGGTGTAGGGGGAAGAACATGGACAACAAAAAGATGTTGAAGTGCATACAGGAATACAAGAAGGAACTCAAAGCCACAGGAAGCAGAGAAAAGGCAGAAAAGAAGGCTGAAGAGACAGTTGATAAGGACACTTTGAACGAGATGAAAAACCTGCTTACTGACAGAGACTTCGAGAAGAAGGTCTGGAAGGACAGGCAGTTTGCAGAGATTATGGTGATGGTTATGGTAACCCTTATCGCTTTTGGGCTTTATATGGCTCTCGGATTGTGGGGTGTAGGCTCTCATGTCTCAACACAGGACATAATCACACTGGCAGTCGGG
>JALTEW010000438.1 GCA_027073795.1 bacterium
TGCCGGGGAGCCGTAATTCAGAGGTTGAACGCCTCCTTCCGGTCATGGCAAAGGCGGCAGCCCTGTTACGAGAGAGGGTATCTCAAGAGGTGTCCTATCTGATCCCGGTGGCGTCGGGTATTCCGGTCCACAAGATAGAGGAAGCCTTTTTACGGGTGGGAGTTCCGGTAGAGATTTGCCAGGAAGGATCCCTGGAGGCCATGGGCCGGTGTGACCTGATTGTCATGGCTTCCGGGACGGCGACTCTTGAAGCAGCGCTCCTCGCGGTTCCTGCCGTTATTGTGTATAAAGTATCTCTCATTTCATATCTTTTTGGGAGGCTGCTCATCCGGGTTCCTTGGATTGGGCTGGCGAATATCGTGGCGGGAAAGGAAGTCTATCCGGAACTCATCCAGTATGAGGTAACGCCGGAAAAAATCGCTGAAACCTGTCACAGGCTCATCCAGGAGCCGGGAAGATTACAGAGGGTGAGAGATGAGTTAAGAAATATACGCGAAAAACTGGGGGCTCCGGGAGCTTCGAAAAGGACAGCAGAGGTTATTTATCGGTATGTCGATGCTATCACTTCGTGATCACCCTGAGATCAAGCGTCTCTTCGGTTATATTCGCCCCTATCTGGGGCGCCTTGTTGTCGCGATGGGTTGCATGATTATTGTGGCATTCGCTACCGCCTTTTCCGCCTACCTGGTCAAGCCGGTTCTCGATGATATCTTTCTAAACAAGGATGCCCTTAAGCTCATGTTTCTCCCTTTTGTTGTAATTGCCCTTTATCTGGTGAAGGGAGGAGCCATGTATGGTCAGCGGTATCTCATGGCTTATATCGGCCAGCGGATTGTAGCCAATATAAGACGGGATATGTATTATCGCCTTCAGGACATGGATTTGTCATATTTTTTTAAAAATTCCACCGGCACAATTCTCTCCAGGCTCATCAATGATGTCAATTTGTTAAGAGGGGCCGTTTCTGGGGCGGTAACCAGCTTGTTAAGGGATTCTTTTACGATTATGGGGCTTATTTTTGTCGTTTTTTACCGGAATTGGCGGCTTGCCTGTATTGCCATGATTGTCCTTCCCATCGCTGTCTATCCCATCGTTGCCTTCGGGAGAAAATTTTTCAAGTTCAGCACACGAAGCCAGGAAACGATTGGGGACTTATCCATGTTGATTCATGAGGCAATAACCGGCATCCGAATTGTCAAGGCATTTGGCATGGAAGATTACGAAAAAAGCCGATTCAACGTGGAAAACGAGCGTCTTTTCAGGATTTACATGAAGATACAAAAGGTTCGGGCACTTTCCTCTCCTGTCATGGAGACCCTGGGGGGGCTTGGCATCGCGGCCATCATATGGATTGGAGGTTTTCAGGTCCTGAAGGGACATGCAACGCCCGGGACCTTTTTTTCATTTATGACGGCTCTCTTCATGCTGTATCAGCCGATTAAAAAGATTAACAAGTCTAACAGCGTGGTCCAGGAGGGGTTGTCGGCGGCGCGTCGTATCTTTGATGTTATGGATATTGAAGAAAAGGTTGTCGAAGCACCGAATGCCATTGAACTTCCGGCCGGATGGAAAACCCTGAGATTCGATCACGTAACGTTTGCATACGAAAGAGACAGGGTTCTTCAAGACATTAATTTTGCTGTCAAGCGGGGAGAGATGGTTGCCTTTGTCGGGAAAAGCGGAAGCGGAAAGTCAACCCTGCTGAACCTTATCCCCAGGTTTTATGAGGTCACAGGCGGTAGTATTGCTTTTGATAACCGGGATATTCGTGATTTTACCATTCGATCCCTGAGGTCCCAGATTGCCATGGTGACGCAAGAGATTATTCTTTTTAACGACACAGTTCGCAATAACATTGCGTATGGCAATCAGGGCGAGTCGATGGAGGAAATTATCCGAGCCAGCAAATTAGCCAATGCCCATGATTTCATCATGAAACTCCCGGATGGATATGATACGATTATTGGAGAGAAGGGCGTGAAGCTATCTGGAGGAGAGCGGCAGCGCATCTCAATTGCCAGGGCAATTCTAAAAAATGCGCCGCTCCTTATCTTGGATGAAGCAACCTCTTCCCTGGATGCTGAGGCTGAGGTGGAGGTGCAGGAAGGCCTGAATAATTTGATGGTGAGCCGTACCGTTTTAATCGTAGCGCATCGCCTCTCCACTGTGGTGGGGGCGGATCGCATATACGTTTTGGAAAAGGGGCGGATCGTGGAAGAGGGAACCCATGAAGCGCTTTTTCACGCCAATGGCTCGTATCGACAACTTTTTGATCTTCAGGTGAGAAATGGACTCCTTCTGGAAACGCCTGCGTTATAACCTGACCATTTATTTTCTCCCTCTCGTGGGTTATGTCGTTGTTAAATTTCTGGCCCTGACCATGCGGTTGGAAGAGAAGGGAAGTGACGCAATTGCCTCATATGACAGAGAGGGCAAACCTTTTATCTGTACTTTCTGGCATGGGCACCTGTTGATGATGCTGGCGTCTCCCTATCGAAAAAACGCAAGGGTCATGGTAAGCCGTCATCGGGATGGTGAGTTGATCAGTAGGATTGTCGGACTTTTCGGCCTTGAGAGTGTTCGAGGTTCGACGACGCGGGGAGGGGTTCAGGCCCTGAGGGACTCTATTCGGGTAATAAAGCAAGGCTACAAAGTGGTTATTACCCCGGACGGGCCTCGAGGTCCAAGATTTAAGGTTCAGCCAGGGGTTATTGAACTGGCGAGGGTTACAGGGGTACCCATTATCCCTGTTGCCTTTTCCTGCACCAAGAAAAGGATTTTTTCTTCCTGGGATCGCTTTATTCTCCCTTACCCCTTTTCCAGGGGCGTTTTTTTTTATGGCGAACCTTTTCGTGTACCCTTGGAAATAACAAGGGAGGTGTTAGAATCCAAACGACAGGCGCTGGAGACACTAATGTGCCAAATGACCCGGGAGGTGGAAAGCTATTGTGAGACAGGTGTCTGGAGAGATGAACGAAGCCGCCAAGACTTGCGAAGTAAAGGATAAAACCTGTGGTTATTTTCTATAATTTCCTATTGCATATTGTTTTAATCCTTTTGTTTCCAGTGTGGGGGATTCTTTTAATCTTGAATCAGAGATACCGGAAGGGTATGGGCGAACGTCTGCGGGGGGCAGTTGTGCCCCAAGGGGGAATTCAGAGGCCTTCTATCTGGATTCACGCGGCTTCATTGGGTGAGGTAAAGATTTCCGCCCCTGTTTGCAGGGAGCTGTTAACAAAATTTCCGGATTATGGCACAGTATTTTCAACCAGTACCCCCGTGGGAAAGAAACAGGCCCGTTCGCTTCTTGAAGGGGTAAAGGCGATATTTCTTCTTCCCCTGGATCTGCCATGGACAATCTGCCCTGTAGTTAAGCGATTTCAACCAAGGTTTTTTCTGGTAGCGGAGACTGAGTTCTGGCCCAATCTTTTCTTCTGTATGAAAAAAAAAGGGGTTCATGTCGCCCTTTTTAACGGGAGGATATCCGACCGATCCTTTAAGCGGTACAAGCTATTTCGTGTTCTTTTCAGACGCGTGCTTTCATGTGTCGAGCTTTTCTGCATGCAGACGGTTAGGGATGCCGAGCGGATACAGGCCTTGGGGGTACCGAGGGAAAGGGTACATGTGACGGGAAACGTGAAGTTCGATGCTCCCTATACACCTTTGAAATCCCATGAAGCGGAGGAACTTCGCCAAGTATTGAAAATTGGGATAGGGGAACCTTTGTGGGTTGCGGGGAGTGTGCATCCGGAAGAGTTTCCGGTTCTTTTTGGTGCCTATCAGAAGCTCAGAAAAGTCCGTTCGGAGGTAAAGTGGATCGTGATTCCTCGCCATCTCTATGACGTGACCAGATTTAAAGGTGTCCTGGACGCCGGGGGGGCATCCTGGGCCTTGTGGGACGGGAAGTCACCGGTATCAACCTCGTGGGATATCCTGCTTGTCAATGCATTGGGGCAGCTCGTCCGGTTATATCAACTGGGCTTCGCTGCCTTTGTAGGGGGGAGTCTGGCGCCCATTGGGGGCCATAACCCCTTGGAACCTCTCCGTTATGGTGTACCCACCTTTTTCGGACCGAGAATGGAAAATTTCAGGGAGATCCGGGACATTATTCTTCATGAAGCAGTCGGGGAAGAGGTTTCTAGTGGGGATGAACTTTCAAACTCTCTGGTGCAGCTCCTTAAAGACCTACGTCGCCGAGAGGAAATACAAAGCAGATGCATGAGACTTTTTGAGGAACATCAAGGTGCGGCCCGCCATTTTATCCAGAAACTGGAGGAATGGATAAGGGAAAGCGCCTGAATTTACAGAGGAGGTGGTGGGGTAAAAAACCTTTTTCTTGCGATGAGTTTTCCTTCGACATCCCCGAAGAAAATGACATCTTTCGCCACACCGTAAAAGGGGATGAGGTTAGGGGTGAGCCACCCCTCGATTTCCCCTTTTTTTGATTTAGTCACATCCGGATCAAGTCTGAGATAGACAAGGTATTTAACCTTTCCCTTAAAAGGGAGATTTTTTAATTTTTTTTCTGTTTCCTGTTTTGAGCCGAGTTTTAGCGTAATATGGTTAAGCTTTTTCCCGGGGATGGTGTGAATTGTAAATGTTTTCCCGAACCGTACGGGTCCATAGCTTCCAAACCGGAAGTTGTAAAAGGCTGTCACAGGATCATCGTAGAGAGCCCCTTCGGGGATGGGCTTGACGTGTACACTCTTGTGGCTGCCTTTCAGCCTCGTGATGGTCAATCGCCTCCCTACGTAATCCATTTCAAAGATCTTGGTGGTGTGGCTGCTTCCGATCTTTGTGTCCCGGATAAGACGGGTACAGATGAAACGTGACCGGTCCTTATTCTCTCTCAATTCGCTGATATGGGTATCCTCTCGGTGCCGGGTAAAAAAACCGATGATTCCACAGGTTTTCCCCGACAGGGTTGCCTGATATCTCCCTTTTGGGGTAAGCGGGACGAGACTGATCTCGGCGTCCCCGGCGTGGCGAAAGAAAAGGAAACCTGCCATGAACTTCATGACTTCGTTTGCAAAGGTTTCCCCGATGGTGTGTTTTTTGATTGTATGAGGTTTGTATGTGGAAGCCTCGCAGGTAGGGTCGACTGACAATGAAAAATGGAAAAGGCTTATCCCGACAAGTGCTTTCAGGACCTTGCCTATCCATGTCCTTCGCGTCAGTAGACGTGTGTCACGCCTGTTTAACATGCAGGAGGTGTTGAAGTTCATCGTGAATCAAGCCATTTGTGCATAGGATTGTGTCAGTGAAGGGATCGAACGGAACCCCGTCAAAGGAGGTAACCGTTCCACCTGCCTCCATGGCAATGAGGGCACCAGCCGCGACGTCCCAAGGTTTGAGCTTAAGCTCCCAGAAGCCATCGAAGCTCCCCTCTGCCACGCGGCAGAGGTCCAGGGCGGCACTTCCGTCACGCCGGACACCTTGGGCCCGTTTTATAACGCTCACAAATTCCCTCAGGTTGTTTCTCTCTGAGACTCCGATATCATAAGGGAACCCGGTACATAAAAGTGCCTGCTGAATCCTTTGGGTTTTTGAGACATGGACAGGCTGGTCGTTTCTGTAGGCGCCCTGGTCTTTTAGGGCGGTATAGCATTCATCCGTGATAGGGTTATAGACCACGCCAAGTGTCAGTTGCCCTTTAACCTG
>JALTEW010000439.1 GCA_027073795.1 bacterium
CCTTGAAAACGGAGGCAAGCATCGAAAGACTAATGTCCAGCATTTTAAATAACCCCCTTCAGAGACAAAGGGACGGAATTTTAGATTCCTCAAACCCCGTCCCCTCTCTTATAACACGTCACGCATGGTTCGCATACCCCTTAAGCCATGTATTCGGAGCAGGGAAGGCAGACCTTTTTCCCATCCTTCACCCGAAGCTTGTTTTCAGCCACCATCTCCCCGCAGACCTCACATACCGCAATGTTGAAGCTCGGTTTGGGCGCGGGCGGGAAGGTATAGGTAAAGATATCTGAGACCTCCAGAAATTCCTCGTCCGAACGGGTGATGGTTTTTATAAAGGGCTCGAGAATGAACTCTTTGGGAACCTCAGCGGGTGGAATTCCCTTCCGACGGTGATCCATGAACTTTCCGTCGAACATCGCCTGAACGGCCTCGGGCTTCACGGAAACCCTTACCGCCCGGCCATCTTTTTTAATGGCAATCGTGACAGCCCACTTGCCATATTCCAGTTTTTGGACAAGCCCCTTGCCAAAGGTACAACCAGTGGCAAGTTGAATCCCATCTACAAAACATCCAGCAGCATGGGCTGAGCCCGTCTCAACAAGGGCAATCTTCGCCATGTTGGGTTCCCTCTCGGCACTCAGGGCCTTCAACGCCAGATGTCCCGTTCTGAAACCCAGGGGCATTGCCCCGCATAGGTGCCCATGAATAATCAAGGCCGCTTCCAGTACCTTGTCCCAACCCTCGCCGAGGTGGGCTGCATGGGTCCCGATTTCGTGAAACAGCTCAAACTCTTTCTTTTCCATTATAAAACCTCCTTTCTTTTAAATCGCCTCGCTGTAGTTTACGCAAATAACCATTTCCAATTAATGAAACAGCCCAATGATGAGCTTAATGGCAACCCCTAACAAAACGATGGCAAACATCTGCTTGATCCATCGGGCCTTCATCTTCTCCTTCATCACCTTCGCCCCAATCTGTGAACCGACAATCACGGCGATTAAGGTCAATACCATCAGGTCCACCTTGAAATGTCCCTCTGCCACGTGCCCGGCAAACCCGGAAAACGAGGAAAAGATCACGATGAAGGACGACGTCGCCGCTGCCAGTTTCGTCGGATAGCCAATGGCCATCAATATCGGCACGAAAAGAAAGCCGCCCCCTACGCCCAAAAGCCCGGCAATAAACCCGATGAAAAATCCCGCGCTTCCCGTTAAAACCATCCTCTTCTTCGCTTCCATGAGTTGTTCCGGTTCGGGACGCTTAGAGGTTATAAGCATCCGTCCCCCGGCAAAGACCATACAGATGGCAAACAGGATAATCAGGGTATGCGTGGGGACAAGGCGCGTCATGTATGCTCCCAAGGGTGCGCCAATGAAGGATGTGATAATCATCGGAATGGACCCCCGGATATCAACCATCTTGGCCCTTAAATAGAAAATCGCCGCGGAAAGTGCTGTTACCCCGTTGAGCAGCAGGCCCGTGGGGATCGCAATGGTCTTGAAATTATATCCGAACCACTTAAAGACAGGAATATAGAGCATGGCACCTCCCAACCCAAGCATGGCGAAAATTACCGCAAGAATGAGAATGATCAATGAAACGATGACCACCATTTTCCCCGTCCTCCTATCATGATATTAAACTTTGTATTCGCATAAACGCATATACGTTGAAACAACAATATACCTACCCAAATTGGTTTGTCAAGAAAAATCTCTAAATTTTTATGAAATTTTTATTCACAACAGAACAAGTTGGGAAAACGCCTCTCATTCTAAAAGAGAGACCCCCCAAAAGCTTTGCCACATAACATGGTTTCTTCTCATCTCTTAATCAGATCGAGGACAAGCTAGTACGGTTCATCCCACTAAAAGCCCTTTATCCTTTTTTTCTCACCTTTTTCAAGGTCTCTCTCACACCTTTAAGCAAGTCCGGCAATGAATAGGGCTTCTGGAGAAACAGGTGCCCTCCCTCCTTGATGGCACGCCAATCCGATTTATCGTCATTATACCCGCTCGCAAATAAAACTCCGATCCCGGGCTTGATTCTGAGAAACTGATTCACTAACCTGGGTCCCCTGTCATCAGGCAGAACAACATCGCAGAAGATGAGATCAAATTCTCCTCCCTCCTTCTCAAAGATATCCATCGCCTCCCGGGCATCTGCCGCGGCATATACCCTATAACCGTTCCCGGAGAGCATCTCTTCAGCCAGCTCCCTTACGGATTTGTCATCCTCTACCAGCAGAATCCGCTCCCCCCTGCCTCTGAGTTCTTTCAGAGAAACAGGCGCTTCCTGTTTTTGCCCCGGCTCCATGGAAACCGCGGGCAGGTATACCCTGAAGGTAGCGCCCTTGCCGGGAGAGCTTTCCACATTAATCCACCCCTTGTGCTGCCTTACGATACCATAGACCACCGAAAGCCCCATGCCGGTCCCCTTCCCATGCCCCTTTGTGGTGAAGAAAGGCTCGAAAATCCTGTCTATAATAAACTGATCCATGCCCACGCCCGTATCCTGGACTGAAAGACATATGAACTCTCCTGGGCGTGCATCTCTGTAGGTCTTGCAATATTCCTCATCCACGACCACACTCTCGGTCCTGACAGTGATCCTTCCCCCATCCGGCATGGCATCACGGGCGTTGACCACCAGATTCATGATTACCTGCTCCATGCTCCCAGCATCCCCTTTAACCATGCAGGGCTCCGGTTCCAGAATGGTGCTCAAGGAGATATCCTCGCCAATAAGACGGCCTAACATCTTACTCAGGTCCTGAATCACCTGATTGAGATCCAAAGGGGTCATCTTCATGGGCTGGCGGCGGCTGAACAGGAGCAGTTGACGGGTCAGGTCGGCAGCCCGCTCTCCGGCCTTTCGAACCTCGCTCAGGGTTTGATACAGTGGGCTATCTTTCTTGACGGAAATCATGGCAATATCGGTATACCCCATAATAGCCGTGAGCATGTTATTGAAATCGTGTGCCACCCCTCCAGCCAACTGACCCACGGCCTCCATCTTCTGGGCCTGGCGGAGCTGGGCCTCTGTCTCTTTTATCTTGCTTATATCCTTGGCGCCGGCCACCAGTCCCAGTATTTCGCCATTCTCATCCCGCATGACCGAGGCATTAAAACTCATGGGTATCCGCCTGCCGGATTTGGTCACATAGGTCAGTTCATAATTCCGCAACACCCCCCTTTGGGCCAGCTCTTCCAGGGTTCCGGTAAAAAAGGGTTTGACTTCTTCTTCTTCTTCTTCTTCTGCAAAGATTGTTCCTACTGGCCTGCCGATCAGCTCCTCCTCCTTGTATCCCAAAAGATCAAGGGTGGCCTGGTTTATGATACGAATGGTTCCATCCGGGTTGGTGACGATAAGGGTGTCCAGAAAATTGGCGATGATATTTTCTGCATAGGTTTTGGCCGCCTCCAGCCTTTCCTTGAGGTGATTGCGCTCTGTGATGTCCTTGAAATCCTCTATAATACCCATCAGCTCACCATCAGGGTTCCGAAGGGGGATCGCGGTCAAAATACAATGAATTCTGGCGCCGTCCTTGCCTTCCCTTTCTACATCGTATTCAAGGCGCCCTTCACCGCTGAGAATTCGTTTCAGCGCACAGTCGGGGGTCTCACACCTGGGGCCGCGGAGCACCTCGTAGCACTTCCTGCCTATCGCCTCGTCCCTGCTTATGCCGAAGAGGTGAGAAAACGTCTTGTTGACTCGAAGCACGTTGAAGTCTTTGTCAATCACAAACATGGCGTCAGCCGCGGCATTGAATATCTGATTGAGTTCCGCATAGGCAAAATTAACCGCTTTTTCGGTCTTCAATGCCCGTTCCCTCAGGCCCCCGACCACCATAGCGACAGCAATAAACATCCCGAACCGCAGAAGGTTTCGCGCAAGGTGAATCTCCGCAATCTCCGTGGTTGAAAGCAGATGAATGACCATCAGCCATGCACCCAGGAAAGCTCCTACCCAGAGAGCCCGTTTACCATACCAGAGCGCGGCCAGGACAATGGGCACATAGAAAAAATGGCTAAACACTATACCGGTATGGAGTATAAAATGGGCGTACCAAGTCATCCCCATACAGACAAAGATAAGCAAGGTTAGGATGATTCTTCTTCTAAGGGCATCTCTGCTTCCGGGACGCCCCCCGCTACCCTTCAATATGTTTTTAATAACCGGCATGAAATTTTTCCCTTATCACCTTTTTAGTATTAACCCATCTTATTGCCTTTCGGTAGAGTACCATACATCTCTTTAAAGCATCGAAGCAGCATTCTCTCCTTTTCCCTGAACCCCTCACTGAAGACAGCAAACCTGAAGAAAACAACTGCCACCGTTTATCAAGGCATTCAAGTCCCCATTTTTTGACCAACATCCCAGATGGGCCCTCAGACGTCTTCTGATATTCCTTGAAGAACCGATGTAAAATACCCCTGTTGTCTTTAATGGATATTCAATATTGGCGTCTACAAGGGAAAGCTCGTAAATGCCGCTCAGCTCCGGCACATTTTCCCTGACTGAGGACGAGGTCAACGGGAAATAGGGGGAGAATTGCGCCCATGCGGGGGAATACCTGTTATCGTAAGTTCTCTTATGAAAGGGCGGTATCCCCATCTGGTTCCGGCAATAGCTGACCGTGCGCCTGGAAACGTTCAAATTATATAGCTCCTTGAGTCTAACCTTGATCTCCTCATCCGTATATGGCCGGTCAAGCCGGTTCGATTTCAGCTGCATCTCCTCTTCAGCAAGAATCCCTTTCATGTGCCTCTTGCATCTCTCTCTTGAGCTGGGGAAAAGTTCTTTCAACAGCACAGGCCTTCCATCAGGCATAACGATGAATGCGCCGGCAACAACCCTTGATATCATGCTATGATCAATCGACTGGCATCCCCGATCTTTTATCCAGCGGCTTATCTCCATCTGGCTTAAGGGCACGAGCTCAAGCGGATCACATGTCTTAAGGTAAGCGGCCTGGCGCTCTATGATACCCAGAAGGGTCATGTGCATTATCCTGTTTCTGGTCGATATCAGTCTCAATTGTCTCTCTAACAGATCCATTTCATTTCTTTGTAAACCCGCAAGGTTTCCCCTTTTAGCCAGCTTGGTCAATTTTCCCCGCTCAAGGCGATACTCTCCTGCAAATCCTAAAAGTCGATATCGGATGATGAAGGTTTTGCCGTCTTCCTCTATCCTGGCAAGCGTATTTTGCGTAAATCTTTTTTTGTCGCTGGACACCCTTGCATGAGGGAACACCTTAAAGGTGATTATGTCTGGGAAAAGGGCCTGGAATATTCCTGAGCTCTCTGCCTTGTTAATTTCGGTTTCGTATCGTTTCAGTGAAAGCGATAGAAACCTAGCCAATCTTATCCTCCCAATAAGCTCAGGGGGCAATGACATTCAGCACCTTCCTTTCAGCATTGTTGCCATCAGCCTCTCATCTATGATCCGGCTGATCTGGCTCCGTTATTGCCTTATGGATCGCCTCCCCCAGCTCTTTTATTTGATAGGGTTTTGCCATGACACCCCTGAAACCGTATTTTCTAAAATCTGACATGACCGGATCATTGGAATAACCGCTTGAGACAATGGCCCTAACTCCAGGGTCTATCTCAAGCAATTTCTTAATTGC
>JALTEW010000440.1 GCA_027073795.1 bacterium
TTGAAAGAAATCGCTCCACCTGCTTCGGCTCGAATTTTGATGCATTCGTTGAAGAACTTAATATAGTCCTGGAAAGATTTTAACGACCGAACGATGTTTCCTGACTGTGCTCTCTTCTTGTATTTCTCAAAATCGAAGGACATCTTACTTCTTTCCTGCTTTTATGACATCCAAAACCGTCCGAACAGTATTCAAAATTATTGGTGATAATCCTTCCGTGGTCAGTTTATCCATTGCAGCCTGCATCGCAGCAACGGACAAAATATGCACACCTTCATAAAGCGCCGTCCGTACAGCTTCGTCAACGCCTTCCTTTCGAACGTAAGCAGCCAATTCTTCAACCCGTGGCAGGACACCCTGCTCAATCAGATTGGTGACTTCAACCCCTCTTGTATAAGTCATTTTGACCAGGGCATCTGCAACATCTGGGTCTATCTCTGGCTCTACCTCAGCAGGAATGTCTTCTTCAGCATCGAACAATTCTTTTTCGTCTACTTCATTCTGTGCCATCATGTTGCTCCAATTTTTGCGTGGTTTCCCATGTGGTATGCATTCGCTGCCAATATCCAACACAGGCCTTTGCTAAATAAACTGATTCACGTATGACCTGCGGATACTGTACCGCTTTGAACCCCGTAATCTGTTCAAACTGGTACGTAATCATCTCAGGATGTAGTCTTTGCCGCCATTGAGCACCCAAAAGATTACCTGTCCCTACAACCTGCAACTTCAAACCAAAAACCCGGAAGGCATCCTGCCATCGTTGAATTTCCCTACACATTGCAGGACGGACAGGAGGCGGTAACCCGATAATGAATGCCCCCAAAAATTTATCACCAGATGGCAACAACCTTTTCAAAGTCCGCACATACAACATGAAATTCTCATTGGAATCCACCTGGTCCATGTTGAGCAAGATAGTTTTTTCTTCCGCAATACCAAAAAAAACTATACCAATCCCTTCGCTACGACGACGAACGTTTATCAGGACTATGTATCCTTGCCTTTCGGAAATTTTGGCAGAGACTAAATCAGGGCTGCTATTTCCAAGGCCAGACTTAGTAACCATGCCAATGACTCCATAGGTGTTACATTGATAAGCACATCAAGGTGCTGCATAAGTTGGGCCGTCAGATGTTGAATGTCCTCAGCCTTTTCTTTGGTATAACCCCCTGACAATCGTCTTGCTTCGATAGTAGCAATATCAAAAAGGATTTTGACTACGTCTACCAAATGCTGTGTGACAATACGGCCCGCATCTATGCCCAACTTCTGTTCGATTTCGCCCTTACGGTCCATGATGGTTTTGATTATTGCCTGTTTGTCCATCACTGGCCTCCATCCTTCGGGCCTTCCGGACAAGGTTTTGCCTTCACCTGTTCACGCAATAACTTGGCAGTGTTGCACCGGATGCGTTTGTCTTGTGCATCCAATGCCTTATCCTTCTTGACATACTGCTCATATTCACAGGTTATCAGGCGAACAGGCTTACGTAAGGCAACATCATGTAAAGAAGTACAACCCGTTGACATAGTAGATACACCCAGCAGGAAGGGAACCAAGAATATCAACAGAATCTGCTTGCCGTTTCCAGAACTTCCTCCAGATCTCCACTGGATAGGATGTTTCGTAATTGCCCGCAAGATAAGATTGATAACAGATAGGGCTGTTGCCTGCACAATCGGTGGAAAAACCCAACCCGTGAAGTACTGGATGACCATGGCAATGATTGCCAGGATATTCACCCAAAACGTTTTGCTCAACCAGAAAGGTTTGCCCTTCCCTTGATTGGTTGCTACTGTTGCACTCTGCTGTGTCATAATATCACCTCCTTTTTTTATTATACATGCTGAAAAGAAAAACTACTATTGGTTTTTGACTTTTCTATAAATAGCCAGTATTATAACAGCATGATTGGTGAAGACCTACTCCAAACCTGTGAACCTACCTTTCGAAAATTTCTTTTGGATTCAATACATACGTTTGAAGATACCCACCCAGGATACTTAATCCATATCAAACGAACCTACAGACCCATTGCAGAACAAAAATACTTCAAGCCCATCATCTACAAAGAAGGAAAGATTACTAAAGAAAACAGGTATCGGACATATCCCCCCTATGCATACGACCATTTGAATTACATCCCCAGTTTTGGAGCCTGGGTCAATATCCACATCTATGACCAAGGCACTACAATCCCCTACGACTACAAACATCCTCTGGCCCACTTATGGCTGGAATGGGCAGACACTTGTGCCGCCAATAACCTGGAAACCGGTATCCAAGATTCTTACCAAATCCCTCAAGTCGTCCGTTTACCAGAAACTACAATCAAAAATATCATTGATACTTTGCTATCTACAGTAGGAGTAACAAAAAAAAGCAAATCTAACCGAACACAAGGTCTCTTCAGTCGCCTTGTTACCTTTGCAAAAAAATATGACGGCCCAATTCCTATCAAACTGTACCGTCATACAGTCATTCACCCTGAACTTTGGAACCTTCTCTGGAGGATCTATGTCACTAAAAGACATCAAATGTAAACATTGCGGGGCACGAGGAACCCTCCGGGTTGTATCCACTATGGGCGATCCCATCAAAAAATTCCCAGGTGAAACACATCTTGAAAAATGTGGTTACCGCCGTCCCTTTATCAAGCGTATCCGGGAATGCACCAACTGCGGCGCAGTCTATCAAACCGTTGAAGTAATTGTTTCATGGGGAACTGTTCATACACCAAACATACAGGAAGGAGAAGACAATGATTCATAAAACTTTTCCCGAATTGGAACAAATCGTCACAAAAGGCCACGTCAGTATCCTGCAATATGCAGGAAAAAGGTATAGCCGGAAAAAAACAGAACAACTGGCCCTCCGTGGCCAACGTTATGTTGCCGTTATGCTGGAAAAGAAAATAGAAGAGAAATACTACTTGGACCAGATACTTGAAAGCGAAGGTCATTTTACAGAACTTATGACAAATATGTGCTTACCTTACATTGATGCACATGTTTTCGTAAACCGATGGCTGGCCCTCAATAGTGTTGCGCTGTCCTTCATACAAAAAGAAAATCCAGAGACAATTCCTGTGATAGAGGTCAAATTCAATGTAGTCAAAGTCTTCGAGGATATTTTTCAACAAGCAAAAGAAGACTTTGAAACATTGACCAAAGAGTGGCCCCATATTGCACAGGCTATTTTGCTGGACCCTATGCTGACAGGCATGCAAAAATATGTCCTGGCTGCATACCTCAAAGGATGGATGGATGCCGGCAAACAGCCGCCAGAGTTCCTGACCACCGAGATATGGCAACAAATCAAGTTTGGGAGGTTTCTATGAAAAAGTCTATGACTTGCAAGAATTGCCAATTTTTCCAACCACGAGAACCTGACCCCTTGGAAAAACAATCAGGATGGAAGGGAGGCGAATGTAGAAAATGTCCGCCAGGACCGGATGGCTGGCCAAAAGTCAGGGAAAAAGATTGGTGTGGTGAATGGAGAATAAGAATTATAGAAGGCAAAGCAAATGCATCAAAAACAGATTGACTTCATTTACAAACTTAAAGAAGCCTATGAACATGCCTTACATCAACTACCCAAAACAGCATCACCAATCCCCTTTGATTGGATTTGGCCCCAGGCTGCCCTGGAAAGCAACTGGGGAGGCTCAGGCGTTGCCCAAGGCTGCAACAATCTATTCGGCATCAAGGGAACACATTTCGGTGAAGGCCCTTGCACTTCACACCATCCCCCGAAAAACGAAGGCCCTGAACCCTACACACAATTCAAAGACTGGGCCGACTGCCTGGTTGGTTACATGCGCAAAATTACCACGCAAGGCAACTGGTTTCACCCTTGCTTCCTCAGCGGCATGACCTATGGCAAGCATCAATACTGGCACTGCCTCCAAGAATACGAATGGGCTGGCAAAAATCACGTCTATGCCAAAGCCATTGAGTCTGTGGCCGCCTCCATCCCACCTGAAAAAATCGCTGAAATTATCAGGACTTACAAATAAATCTTCCCTTGCGGTAAAAAAAATTAAAAAAATACTTGATAAAGGATTTTTGACAAGGTATAATAGCCTTAGGACTTTGCAAGGAGGAAAAGATGAAGAACGTCATCAGAACTTTTTTTAAGGACATCGTTGAGATGCCCCACCGGGGTTTGTACCCCGACGGAACCCACATGAAAGAAGGAACGGTGTGGGATGCCACTCGTATGGAATTTTGGCCCGAATTTCGGGCCAAGGTGCCAGGGCGGTGGCACCTTCCGGTGCCGCTCTGGTCATACAAGAATAAACTCGTGGAAGTGAAAATACACGATCTTGATGAGGTCTACTTTGTGGATATCACCGAACAGTGCGTGGTAGGGGAGCGCGGGTGGTTTGAATGTTCGCACTCCTTCCTCGTCCCCCGCTTCTGGGGGGAAAGGGAAAAGAGGGCCTTCTGTGAGGTCCTCGATAGGACCGTGATGGGTAAAAACGAAAGAAATATAGCCGACCGGCTCATGGCGGTCCTGGACACCATCAACGGTGCCCAGGTGCTCTGGTTCCAGGGCTATCTGCCAGAAGCCCTCACCCGTTACGGGTGGGAGGGGATAAAGGAGACACCATGGAAGCTCCTGTTTTAGAAAGTTGGGGAAAAAAAATCCAAGAGGGACATCCCCTCTTGGCCCAGTATTTATACGTACTGGGTCATGGCATTGATTTCATGGGACGCCACTATGATGTAGTGGTGTACCCATGGGGTTCTAAGATGAACATCTACAATGGACTATACATCAAACCTGATTTTAATAATCCTGAATTTGCGCCTTTACCAGCACTTGTCCGCAAATATCTGTTCCCCTACCAAAGGGTTGAAAGCCTTATACTGCTTGAAGGCTTGGTCAACCTGTTCAAAATGTATCCTAATCCAAGCATAGAACAAATTTGGGCACTGGAAAATGCTGCACCTAAAAAAGTACAAACTATCATCAATGAAAGGGAATGGAACCGCGACAAGGAAACGATTTCCATACGTTGGGTCCTGGTCAATCGCCTACAAAATATCCACTACGGCTGGATACTGCAACCAGTTAAATTCAAGGAATTATTTTCCGAGGCAGGCCTTTTGGATATTGACAACCTTGAACATGGAGCAAAAGTAGAAAGCGAGAGAAGCCTCACGTTGCGTAGTATTGACATTGGGGCCGGATTCAAATTCTTCAGGTCCAGTGACCAATATGAAAGTAGTCCTGAGTATTTAACACCTACAAGTCACTCGGTTGCTTATTGGCAATTTCTGCTTACAGGGCAGATTGATTCCTTTATTGGTGTAGAACTACCTCCGCCACCCGACAACACTTGGGACCCGTGGGAAGGTAGTTCAGAAGAGTCTTTTTACTTTCACGATTAACGGAGGTGAAATGATGGAAAAGCGGTATTTCTTCATTCTCGGGGCGCCTGACCCTGAGATGGAAGCAATCGAGAACATCCTGCGGGCACTGGATATGCCTTACGGGTACGCCATGGCCGCTGGGCAGCGGGTACACCCGTTCGAGGCGTACAAGGCCGACACCTATGAGGTAGTGTCGGTAGGTGAACCCGGTCACGCACTGAACCGGGTATTCGTGGAATGCCAAGT
>JALTEW010000441.1 GCA_027073795.1 bacterium
ATCTATAATTATTTCACATAATTAAAAGATATGACTTTTTGCGAAACCATCAAGTTTGCTTTATGGTGAAAGGGATGGATATGAAAATATTGCAGTTCATTGTATATAAAATCGATGCCTGCAATGAATGGATAGGGCGAATCATTCAATGGGCTATAATCCCATTAGTGGCAATATTTATAATCGAGTCGATTTTAAGAAAGATATTTTCAGCTCCACAGATATGGTTTACTGAGACATCATATTTCATTTTTGGTTACTATATGATGTTTGGTTCTGTTTATACGTTTTTACATGGTGGCCATGTAGGGATTGACCTTCTTTCTGAACGGCTCCCTATGAAAGCAAAACATGTGCTGGCAATAATATGCTTTCTCATATTTACCTTTGTATTCTCTTTGGGCATGATATGGGGAGGCACACCCATTGCCATAAGTTCTTGGAAAGCGATGGAGCAAGGTCATAGTGTATGGCGTCCGCCAATTGCTCATTTCAGGAGTGTAATCCCTGTTTCATTTATCTTTATTTTTCTGAATGGGATATCGTCGGTTATTAAACACGCCGCCGCCATTAAGGGAATTGAACTATGAATGACACCCTACTTCTCATTCTAACTTCTGCAATAACTATCGGTTGCCTTTTCTTGGGACACCCAGTGGCGCTGACCTTTGGTGGCCTCGGGATTATTTTGGGATTGATTTTTATTGGTCCGCCAACCCTGCCCATCGCTGTCACAAAGGTTTATTCTATAATGGTAAGTTTTCCTCTTATCGCAATTCCCCTCTTTATTTTCATGGCTTATATCCTTGAGAAATCGGGTATTGCGGAAATCATGTTCGATGGAATACGTGACTTGACTGCCGGCCTTCCCGGAGGTCTGGCGATTGCCGTGAATATAGTGTGTACGATATTCGCAGCAAGCACTGGCATTATCGGTGCTTCCATAGTGAGTATGGGCGTGCTGGCAGCCCCCTATTTGCTTGAGCATGGCTATGATAGAAAGTTAACGGTTGGAACAATCATGGCGGGAGGAACCTTGGGAATTATTATCCCTCCTAGCCTGTTGTTGATTGTGATGGGGGCTGTAGGTGGTATTTCAGTGGGAAAGCTCTTTGTCGGAGCTGTCGGACCAGGGCTTTTGTTATCGTTGCTGTATATGATCTATATTTATGCAGTTTGCCGCAGGAATCCAAAGTTGGGTCCACCGGTCCCCAAAGAAGAGATCAAGCCACTGCGTACCAGAGTTATAAAAGGAATCAAAAGTGTGGCGCCTCCAGGTCTTCTCATGTTCGCTGTACTGGGATCCATTTTTTTTGGCATTGCCACGCCTTCTGAAGCAGGGGCAATAGGGGCCTTTTTTGCCATCATTTTGTCGATCTCCTATGGTAAATTAACCATAGAAAATTTATATTATGCGACAACTGCAACAGTCAAAACATCCTGTATGGTTCTATTCATTATTGTAGGCGTGAATATATTCTCAGCTGTATTCATGGACATGGGTTGCGGGAGAACGCTTGGCTCTCTCTTTATGGCTCTGGGAAATAAATGGCTCTTCCTTTCCATATCAATGATTCTTATATATTTGATGGGTATGATCATTGATTGGACAGCCATTTTGTTGCTTCTTATTCCAATATTTTTCCCATTAGCCCAGCGAACATACGGTTTAGATCCCTTTTGGTATGGTATGCTTGTAGCAGTTAATTTACAGGCTTCCTTTCTATCACCGCCATTTGGCTATGCACTGTTTTTTATGAAATCTCTCAAATTGCCAGGTGTCACATTAGGTGATATTTATAAATCCTCAGTTCCTTTTATTGGATTACAGATAATAGGATTAGTTTTGGTTATATTATTTCCCCAAATAGTCAACTTTTTGACCGATTTGGCATTCGCACATTGACTGGAAGGAGCAAAGGATTTCTTTCTTGAGGCCGAGAATTATGTACCGACTGGAATGTAACCGTTTAACCTCTCCATGTAATATGAGAGTGCCTCTCTTGTTCTTTGTGGAATTTTACTTGAATCCCTGCAAACCAAAAGCATGCCAGAGCAGTCAGGTGGGCATGGTTACTTCCCCCTTTGTGGGATACGCGGGAAAATTGCAACCTATAAACCTTTTATCAATTAACCGTACTCATTAACCGGATGAACCAAAAACTCAAAGAGCATGAAGGTTTGGCTATTGCACCTTATTTTAGATAAAGTGCGAGGGCATAATCAATAACCATTAACCGTAAATCATGGAGGTAACATCATGAGAAAGAAGGGTTTTTTTTCGATGGTAGTGGCTGTATTGGTTTTGAGTTTAGCTGTATTTGGGTGGACAGCAGCTCCATGTGCAGCAAAACAAAAAGTAATTAAATGGCGGGTTCAGGATACATTCGCCGCTGGCATTGCACTCTCATGGAGCGGGGAAATTCTCACTCGAACGATTAATGATATCGTTCAAACACCAAATTATCGACTAGTGCTTGACTATCATTATGGCTCAGAAATGTTCCCAATGGGGGAGACTTTTGAGGCAGTAAGGACTGGTGCGCTTGACGCAGCAATTGGCTGGCCTGGCTTCTTAAAAGGCCTCAACAGTGCGCTTACTTTATTTGGCTCTTTCCCTTGCTCCATGACTCCTGAGGATTATGCAATTTGGTACTATTATGGTGGCGGGAGACAATTAGCAAATGAAATTTATGGGAAGTATAATATAAAACCCTTTGCAGCTGGTGGAGGCAGTATCGAAGGTGGGCTTTGGTCACACAAAAAATTAACAAGGCCCGAAGATTTCAAAGGCTTGAAAATCAGGTGCCCAGGTTTTAGTGAGGACATTCTCACCATGCTCGGCGCAAGAACTATGGCAATAAGCCCTGATGAGATATACCTTGCAGTGGATAGAAAGGTTGTAGATGCTGCTGAGTTTACTTTTCCGTGTGGTGATAAATCAATATCTCTCTATGAAGTGGCAAAATATTTAATTACACCAGCATGGTGGCAGACTTATATGATTACGATTCTTGGTGTTAACATGAATACATGGAAAAGGCTGCCTGATGAATTGAAGCCTCTGGTAGAGTATGCCACAAAGGTGTCATATCTTATCTCTTACGCTAAATGGGAATATTCAAATATTGACGCTGTAAGAACATTCAGAAAAAAAGGGACAGATATAACTAAATTAGATAGCAAAACTATAGAGGAACTTGAAAAGCTTACAGTCCGTCTTGCTGAGCAGGAAGCTGCAAAAAACCCTGATTTTTTGAAGGTTGCAAAATCTCAGTACAACTTCCTGAAAGGATACAAAGAATGGCGATATATGGCAAAACCATATGGGCAGGGAAAGGTTCACAAATATTTTCCAAAGTTCGTTGATAAAGATCCGAAATTTCCCTGGATTACCGATAAACGAGATCCGAAGTACTACGCTATATTCGAAAAAGGGAAAAAGTAATCAAATATAGAGGTTTCACTATAATTACCCCCAAAAACTGGACAGTGTAATACGGTACATTTATAGTCCATCGTGGATCTAAAGGGAAAGAGGATGTAGGGCACTATGGGAGAAAAAAGAAGAAGATTTGATGCTGTATGCTGTAATTAAGGCGAGGGTGGCTCTTGAATCTGTGCGTGGAGAGAAAACCGTTGCGCAACTGTCCAGCGAGTTTGGGGTGTTGTATTACAACCTAATTAGACAATGGGGAACGCAGCTATTAGATGAGCTTCTGAGCTTCCCAACATTTTTGCCAACGGCAGGAAGCGTTCTGATAAGGACTCAGGGCAACTTATTGCTGAGTTGTACAGACAGATAGGACAATTGAAAGTGGAACTGGACTGACTCAAAAGAAGGCTTCAATGCTCCGTTGAGCAAAAAAGCGGTTTGGTAAAGGTTGATCACGGCGAGATTTCCGTTATGAGGTAATGTGAGCTATTGGGGATATCAAAGAGTACGTACTATTATCGACCCAGACCAATAAGTGATCTGGTCCTGGAGCTTATGTGAGATTGATAGACGAATAATATACCAAGGCCCCATTTTACGGCGTTCCACGGATGACGGCGTGGTTTAAAAGAGACAAGGCTACGAGGTTAATCACAAGCGGGTGGAGCGTCTAATGAGGCTAATGGGACTTCAGGCTATTTATCCCAGGTATAGCTTGGTCTTGTGTTGATCTCACCTATATCCGGATGCTGCGGGGATTCCTTTATCTTGTGGCCATTATGGACTGGTATTCCCGCTATGTAATGGTCTGAGAATTCTCTATTAGCATGGAAAAGGAGTTTTGCCTTGATGCCCTTGATAAGGCGCTAAAGGTATCTCGTCCAACGGTCTTCAAAACTGATCAGGGCAGTTAGTTTACCAGCTGAGAATTTATGGGCCACCTTGAAACTGAGGGTATTATCATTAGCATGGATGGCAGGGGCCGGGTCTTTGGCAATATTTTCATTGAGCGGTTATAGCGCACAAGAGGTCTATTTCAGAAGATGGGAGAGCATATTACCCTATGATGGCCTCTCTAAAACGGCCCGAAGGGCAGAGTTCCACGGGCCTGCCCGTGGGTATCAATACAAAGGGAGTAAGTTCAACTTTTTACGGATTGATCAAGCTTAGAATGGGCTATATAACTATAATATAAAGGAATTAAGATGCACATACGCATTTCAACAATTGCTGAAAATTCAGCAAGCTGGCTTGGATTCCTTGCTGAATGGGGGTTTAGTGTTCTTCTAGAGGTAGATGATACATCGGTGCTCCTGGACACTGGCAGGAGCATTGTCGCAGCTCATAACGCACTCCTTATGGACATTGATCTCAAGCAAATTGATACAATCGTGTTTAGCCATGGCCATGAGGATCACACAGGTGGTCTGCTGAATCTTCTGAGGCTTCGGAAAAGACCGATAGAAATTATTGCACATCTCGATGTGTGGGCTGAGAAATATTGGCGGGCATCTGAAGGGGGCAGATATGACTACATTGGCATACCATACGCACGTGAGTTGGCAGAGAGCTTAGGTGCATCCTTTCGGCTGAGTAAAGAGCCGGTATGGATCACAGAAAAAATCGTGACGAGTGGTGAGATACCAATGGTAACCGATTACGAAATGATTGACACCAGTGCGTGTGTAAAAACAGATAGTGGGTTTTTGCAAGATCCGCTGCGAGACGATCTGTCACTCTTCATAAAATCTGATAAAGGCCTTATAGTTGTGGCTGGTTGTGCCCACCGTGGTATTATTAATACTTTATTGCATGCCCAAAAATTAACGCAATGTGAAGATATCTACTTGGTAATAGGGGGTATTCATCTTTTTGGGGCAACGGCTGAGCGCCTACAGCGTACAATCGAGGAATTTAAGCGGCTCAATGTTCAAAGAATAGGAGTATCACACTGTACAGGGCCATATGCAAGCGGTGTAATGGCTCAGGAATTTGGAGGCAGATTCTTTTTCAATCAAGCCGGTACATATACTGTTTTCGATGTGTAAGATTTTTGTTAATTAGTCCCCCTCTGAAAAACCTCTAACGTATTGAAACAACCTGATAAAGTAGGTGATTTATCCTATACAGATTGCAAGAAAAGAGGGAATAAGAGCTTAAAACCTTGCAAACTGAGAGGGGTAAATGAAGCCCAAAAAGGCACCTGTAGAGACCCAGAAGCAGAAAGAACTCTTCAGGGTGGAATTAGGGAGGATCGTTGACAAACAGCATCCCTTCGTCAGGTTATCCCAGGTGGTGGATTGGAACCATCTGGAGGAAGTCTTTGGGGCCACCTATCATCCTGACACCGGCCGGCCGGGAATCAGCACGAGATTGATGGTTTCCCTTCATTACCTGAAATACGCCTACAACTTAAGCGACGAAGCTGTGGTAGAGGGGTGGGTTGAGAATCCCTACTGGCAGGTTTTAAGCGGGATGAAATACTTTGAGCATGAGTTTCCGATCGATCCCTCAAGTATGGTGAGGTGGCGGGAGCGGATTGGGAAAGCGGGCGCCGAGGAGTTACTGAGACAGACCATAGAATCAGGGCTTAGGATCAAGGCAATCAAGAAACATCAACTCAAGCGTGCCAACGTAGATACCACCGTCCAAGAGAAAGCCATTCGGTATCCGACGGACGCGGGCTTGTACGACCGGGCCAGGGAGAAATTAGTCAAGGCGGCTGAGACAAGGGGGATCAAGTTAAGGCAGACCTACAGAAGAAAATCAAGGGAGATGCTTTTCAAGCAGAGCCGTTGCCGTCATGCCAGATAGATGAAGCGGGCCAGAAAGAGCGTAAAGGCCTTAAGGACCTACTTGGGGAGAGTGATACGGGACATCAAGCGAAAAGAGCCTGAACCGGATCGAGAACTTAGAGATCTATTAGCGATCAGCCGTAGGATTTACGAACAGAAAAGGAGTGACAAGAACAAGATTTACAGCATTCATGCCCCGGAGGTAGCCTGCATTGCCAAAGGCAAGGCGCACAAGAAATACGAATTTGGGGGTAAAGTTTCTGTAGCGGTCACCAGCAGGGGAGGTTGGTTCATAGGGGCGAAGGCCTTCCATGGCCATCCTTATGATGGGCATACCTTGAAAGGGGCTCTTAAGCAGGTGGAAAAGCTTTCGCCAGTCAAGTTAGAACATGCCTTTGTGGACATGGGGTATCGGGGGCACAACTATGATGAAGGGGAAGGACGTCCAAGCGTTTATGGAAGTGGATGAAGCACCGAGCGGCCATCGAGCCATCGATCGGGCATTTAAAGCAGGGCCATCGGATGGACAAGAACCGGCTGAAGGGAGAAGAGGGTGACAAGATCAACGCAGTCATGAGTGCAGCTGGGATGAACTTCTATAAGTTGCTGAGACATATTGCGGCAACTTTTTTGCGCCATTTTTATGGTTGGGTCTTTCGGCTTCTATCTTCCTTTTGTACTTTGCAAAGAGCGATAAATTATCCCTGAAAAGAGAAAAAAAGGGGTCTTTCTTTTTCCCGATTATTCGCGAAAGGTCAAAACCGACTAAATTACGGTGTCAAGAGACGGGATATCATCCTGAATAAACCCACGGAATTTCTCGTAAATCTTCTTTTCTATCTGTCGGACCCTTTCCTTGGTGACCCCGATTTTGTCGCCAATGGACTGGAGAGAAGCGGGGGACTCAGCCATAATTCTTTCATTCCAGACCATCCGTTCCTTGTCTGAAAGAGTCTTTTCAAAATCGCTGGCTTTTTGATCCATGAATTCTTTCAATTCCTCTCTGGCAATGGAGGCCTCAATGGTTTCGTCCTGTGAGGGGAAGACGTTATAAAGGGTCTTCTGGTCCTCATCGATAGGGGTATCAAGGGAAATTTCGCTGGAAGAGAGCCGGCGATCCATCTCGATAATTTCGCTTTCCTTCACGTTGAGGGTATCTGCCAGCAGCTTGGGTTGCGGATCGAAGCCTGATTTTTCAAGGGATTCCTTCGCCTTCTTCAAATTGAAAAAGAGTTTTCGTTGATTCTGCGTCGTGCCGACTTTTACGAGATTGTAGTTATTAATGATATATTTCAGGATGTAGGCCCGGATCCAGAACTGCGCGTATGACATCAAGCGGATCCCGCGTTTGGGATCGAACTTTTTGACCGCCTGCATAAGCCCCACATTTCCTTCCTGGATGAGATCGAGAAGGTTGAAGTAGAGCATCTTGTGGTATTCAAGGGCTATTTTCACCACGAGGCGAAGATTTGAGACAACAAGTTTCAAGGCGGCATCGGGATCTTTATCATTGTGATACCGCCACGCAAGGTCCTTTTCCTCTTCCGGCGTCAAAAGGGGGTAACGGCTGATCTCCCGCAGATAACGTTTCAGGGGGTCGTAAACAACAGGTGCCCCACCCCGCTGCGGTTTCATGACGGGGAGAAGTTTTTTCTCAAGGTCCTTTTCCCTGGCCTTTTCCGGTTTTTTAGCTATATTTGAAGGGGGTACCTCTTTTTTTCTCTTCTTACGCATATATAAAGTATATCATATCTTGCTGAATTTTGCATGAGTGGGGACAAATCACCTATATATGACGTTTTTTCTCTCCATAAGTTTGCCTTATGCTTTTGAACCTATGTGCCCTTTGCTTCTCTGACCCAGCACCCCCAAGTCTTGCGATGCGCGAGCCTTTTCGGTAAGGTGAGCTCTGTGAAGACGCTCTTCGAAAAGGTTTTCTGGGTCCTGGGCGGAATCCTTGTCCTGTTCCTGGTCGTTCCCCTCGTGAGGATGATTTCTTCCCTCGATGTGGAGGTGGCGAAAAAGGTATTATCCGATCTTGAGGTGTACCAATCTATCTTATTAACGCTTCGCAGCGCCCTATGGGCCACGCTTCTGGGAATTGTGACGGGGGTCCCGCTGGGATATCTTCTTGCGAAACGGTCCTTCCCATTGAAAAGCCTGGTCCAGGCCATGGTGGATTTGCCAGTCGTTGTTCCTCACACGGCCGCCGGCATTGCCCTGTTGATGGTCTTTGGCCGGCGCTTCTTCGGGGGAAGACTTTTTTCATTCTTCGGCCTCTCCTTTGTGGGAACAGAGGCAGGGATTGTGATTGCCATGACCTTTGTCAGCGCGCCATTCCTCATAAATGCCGCTCGGGACGCCTTTGCAGGTGTTCCAGCGCGGGTCGAAGAGGTGGCGAGAACTCTGGGGGCATCGCCTTTGCAAATTTTTTCCCGCATCAGCTTCCCCCTGGCTTTGCGGGGGATTCTTTCGGGGGCCCTGTTGATGTGGGCGCGGGGAATCAGTGAGTTTGGCGCGGTGATCATCCTGACTTACCATCCCATGGTAACCCCTGTCCTCATTTTCGAACGCTTTGAGGCTTATGGTCTTAAGTTTGCCTATCCCGTCGCCGCGCTGCTGGTTCTTATTTGCCTGGTGCTTTTTTCACTGTTCCGGTTTCTTGCCTCGCGAAGGGATAGGAAAAAGTGATAGCTGTCAAGAAAATAACGTGCAGACTCGGGAACTTTCAGCTCCACCCTGTCGATCTCGATCTCAAGAAGGGGGACTACTGGATACTGCTGGGTCCCACGGGGTCAGGCAAGAGTGTCCTGCTTTCCCTGATTGCCGGTCTTATCCGGCCTGATGGGGGACGGGTGATTAAGGATGGCAGGGACATCACGCGTGTGATGCCCGAGAAGCGCCGCTTCAGCATGATGGTCCAGGATTTTGCTCTGTTCCCACATCTTACAGTATTTGAAAACATCGCGTTCCCTCTTCGTGTGCGTCACCGACCGGGGGATGAAATCGTCCAGGCGGTCAGGAATATAGCGTCCCGTACGGGGGTTTCGCATCTCCTGAAACGGGGGCTGGAAGGGCTAAGCGGGGGGGAAAAACAGCGGGTAGCTCTCTCGAGGGCCCTGGTTGTGCCCCCCGATTTGCTTCTTCTGGATGAGCCCCTGAGCGCACTGGACCAGATAACCAAACGTGAGCTGATAGAAGAATTGCGGGTGCTTCATCGGGAATACGGGATACCGATTCTCCATGTGACCCACGATTTTGAGGAAGGAATAACTCTGGGGAATCGGATGGCCGTGATAGATCAAGGGGAGATTATTCAGAAGGGAACCCCGGAACAGTTGAGCCTACACCCCGCCACCCCGCTTGTCGCAGCCTTTGTCGGCATTAGGAATATCTACCAAGGGACGATTGAGAAGCGAGAGGGAATTTTTACCTTCAGGAAGGGGAATATGACGTTTGAAATCCCCTCCGGGAGGTTAGGCAAGGGAGCGGTTGCTATCCCCTCAGAGGATATTGTTCTCTCACTTACGCCAGTTATGAGCAGTGCCCGCAACACCTTAAAGGGGATCGTCCGGGAACTTCGTTCCCGACCGCCCTTCATGGATATCCTGTTGGAGGTTGAGGGGTTTCCCCTAACAGCCACCGTAATTAGGGAAACCGTGAGCAAAATGCAGCTCAGACCCGGCCTTTCTCTCCTTGCCACCTTCAAGGTAGCCTCTGTCAAGGTCTTTTAAGTTGCAGATCCCATATATTCCATAAGCAGGCAAAATATCTGAGGCGATTTGATCACCTATAAACATGGCGATTGGTGAATTCAACTTAAAACCTAGTGTCATGTCAACATTGATATGTCGTAGGAGGTGTGATATATTTCTTCATAATCACCCAAGGAGGAGGGGCGAAAATGAAGAAATACACAGTAACCTTGACAGGGGAAGAAAGACGTGAATTGGAAAGAATAGTAAAAAGAGGAAGCCATAAAGCCCAGAAGGTAATCAATGCCTTGATACTCCTTGGCTGTGACGAGGGGGCATTTCAGACAAAACGTTCAACCAATGAAGAGATATCCCGGGTCCTGAAGATCAGCATGCGGAAGATAGACAGGGTGAAGAAGCGATTTGTCATGGAGGGGTTAGACATTGCTTTAAATGGCCACAAGGGGAGTCGTATCTATACCAAGAAGGCGGATGGGGATTTTGAAGCACACCTTATTGCCTTAAGTTGTAGTACCCCTCCGGAGGGATTTACCCGTTGGTCCTTGAGGTTGTTGGCGGACAAAGTGGTGGAACTCCATTACATAGACAGCATTTCCCATGAGACGATCCGCCGCATTCTAAAAAAAACGAACTTAAGCCCTGGCGGCATCAAGGCTGGGTAATCCCGCCGTATCAGAATGGGAGTTTCGTGGCCAACATGGAAAGGGTGCTGGATGTATATAAACGTCCCTTCGATGCGAGATATCCCGTGATATGCATGGATGAAACACCCAAGCAGCTGATTGCGGAAACGAGAGTTCCCCTGCCGGCCTCACCGGGACATCCTGTCAGGACAGACTATGAGTATCGGCGATGTGGAGTATGTAACATTTTTCTTGCCAGTGAGCCATTGGCGGGGAAACGGATGGTAAGGGTTACAGAGAAGAAGACCAAGAAGGATTGGGCATGTTTTGTGGAAGAGATAGCCATTCAATACGAAAAGGCAGAGAAGATCATCCTGGTCATGGACAATTATGGAACGCATACATTGGGGGCGTTCTATGAGACATTTCCCCCAGAGAGGGCCAAGGCGCTCTGTGACAGATTTGAGTTTGTGTACACCCCGAAGCATGGAAGCTGGCTCAACATGGCAGAGATTGAGCTGAATGTTTTAAGTGGCCAATGTCTCAATAGGAGGCTCGATACCATTGAGGGAGTAGAAAGGGAAATCCATGCGTGGCAGAAACATAGGAATAACAAGAACGCAAAGATCAATTGGCAGTTTACCACCAAGGATGCCCGAATTAAACTCTCAAGACTATATCCGACATTAGATGATTGACAGGACACTAAAACTTAATTACCTGAAACTTTGTTTTCCGCCTTTGCCATGTCCCACCCGATGGTGAAATGCCCGTCCCACTCATGAAGTGATTCAAAAAGCTCCCTAACCCTTCGGGCCCTTTCTTCGTAAGACTCTTTTGGGAAAAGAGACGCGGATTGTGCGGGGATAGAGAAAAAGTCGATGAGAAAAGGAACACTTCCATCCATTTCATAGGTAGTCGTTTCGATGGTCCCAAAGATCACCTCGAGGGCGTCACACGCCTTTTCCCATGGGGTAATCGTCCTGAATTTCGGCAATGGCAGCCCCAGCCTTTCGTAGGCCCATCCGATGAGGTCGGAATTCCCCGGTCCATAGACCCGTGGATAAAAGGAAAATCCGAGGCTTCCCCCCGGTTTAAGGAGCGTTTTCGCCTGTGAAAGGCTTGCCTTCGGGTTGGGAAAGACGAAGAGGGCAGCGTTATACATCACGGCATCGAAACGCTGGTCACCCACAACTGTGTTGAGCTTTTCCCCGTCCCCCACGAAAAGGTGGATATGGGGGTCCTGAATACGCTGCCGGGCATCCGCAATCATGGCCTCTGAAAGGTCAACGCCATAAACGGTGCCTTGGCAGTACTCTCGCAACGCCATGCAGGAGGCCCCATTGCCGCAACCGATATCGAGGATGGTGTCTCCCTTTTCAATTCCCATCCACTCGGCCAGTTTTAAGGTCAGGGTATAAAAAAACCGGGTTTTTTCCTCAAAGGCGCGATAGATATCGGCGCTCTGATTGAAGTTCCTTCTGACCGCGCCCTTGACCCGGGACGCGAAATCCGTCGAGGGGGGTGTCATGGGAGGTGCCTCCTGTTTTTTATCAATTGACTCATGGACATATCTTACTCTTCACCCAGCATCCCCCACTTGAGGTGGCTGTCGGCGGGAATCTCACCAAACCAGATGGAGAAAACCGCTTTCATAAAATCTTTACCGGGGATAATTCCTTTTTCCTTTCCCTTGACAATGACCTGGGTCCCTTTGTCGGGGAGATAGGTGACCCATACCTCATCCCCCTTTCGGACCGCTTCCGTAAACAGGGCATTAAACTGATCAATCTTTTTCTTCATGGATGTGAGATTATCTCCAAGGTTGTCTTTGAATCCTTCCATCCAGGCCCCCCGCATCTTCTCGGCAGAAACCTCCTTGTAGAGGAAGTGCATGACAACCCGTTTGATACCCGGATCGGTGATGACCTCTTTGGGTTTGTGGGAGGGGTGTTCCATATACAGCCCACCCACATAGATCTTGAAGAAGAATTTCTTCCGGACGCCCATGCCGACCAGCTGACAGGACCTTCCCGCGATGATGGCCTTATCCGATAGCGTGACCCCCTTGAGGGATTTGGACTGTGCAAGGGATGTGATGGTAAAAAAGATTACAAGGGTTAAGCCTGCGATTTTTGACAGTTTCATCCGGCACCTCCTTTGTTTGTTGGCGTTAAATGAGTTCTTCCAGACCGTTTTCCTTGAGGCGTTCAACGATGCGACGGACATCCTGAGACCTTCCGCGGGGGAGGACGAGTGTTGCATCGGGACTGTTGATGACAATGATGTCCTCGAGCCCCACACCCGCAATCATGTGGCCATGGCTACTGACAAGGCATCCCCGGCAGTCTTCCAGGATTGCAAGACCCTCTGTCACGTTTTGGGCCCTATCTTTAGGGCTCAGATCATAGAGGGCATCCCAGCTTCCCACATCGCTCCAGCCGAAATCGGCCTTGGTCATCATGGCCTTGTTCGTTTTTTCCATGACGCCATAATCAATAGAGATAGAGGGAAGGGTTGGGTAAACCTCTTCTAAAAAGTCGGGGATACCGCTGGGAACAATGGTTTGAAGCTTTCTCAGGGGCGCATGGAGATCCGGGAGATGGGTGGCAATCTCGCTTAAGATGACGTCAGCTCTCGTGATAAAGATGCCGCTATTCCAGTAAAAATTACCCGCCTCAAGATAGGTGCGGGCGCGCTCCAGATTAGGTTTTTCCACAAATGCTTCGACGGGGTAGACACTGGCATTCTCTTCCTCTTGGCTGGATTGGGAAATCTTAATGTAGCCGTAGCCGGTAGAAGGAAAGGTGGGTGGGATACCAAGGGTTACAATGGCCCTTTCATGATAGGCCGCCGCTGCTGCCCGGGAGAGGGTCTTGCGAAATTTTGCGGCGTCCGTAATCCAGTGGTCAGCGGGCAGGATAAGGAGAATGTTTTCAGGGTCTTGACGCGATAAAATAAAGGCCATGGTTGCAATACAGGCCGCCGTGTTTTTCCCCACAGGCTCCAGAACAAGGTGGGTATCATCACACCCTGAGACCTGTTGCTCAAAGAGGGGTTTGTGGGATTTGTTCCCCACGATATAGATGTGCTCCATAGGTGTCAAAGGAAGAAGACGTTCGATGGTCATCTGGAGCATGCTTTTATCGCTGAGAATCTTAAGGAACTGTTTTGGGAAAAGCCACCTGCTTTTGGGCCAGAAACGGGTGCCGGACCCGCCGGCCATGATGACGCTTCGGAGGTGGTGTGTTATCGTCCGATCCATAAGGTCAATCCTCCTATCAAAAGGCAGTAGTAAGCGAAACGGTGCAGTTTCCCGTGATTGACCACGCGCAACAATCCCTTGAGAGCAACAATGCCCACCCCCCATGCGGCTGCCATTCCGATCGTGGCGGGGATTAGAAACTCCTGGTTCAGGAGAACGGCAGACCCATGAAGGGTTTCAAGAAACATAGCCCCCAGAATGGCTGGAACAACAATGAGAAAGGAAAATTCCCCCGCCTCTTGTCGTCCAACGCCAAGAAGAAGTGCCAGGGCAATGGTGGAACCGGAGCGTGAGACACCGGGGATGATGGCAATCCCCTGAATTGTTCCGATGGCCAGCGCCTGAAGGGGCGAGAGGCCGATTCCCTTCCCGGAAGGGGCATTTTTCTTGAACTTCGTGAGAAAGAGCAGCAGGGCGGTAAAGAGAAAGGCCACTCCCAGGAGGTGCAGGTTTCCTTCAAAGAGGTGTTCAAAGGTATCCTTGAAGAAAAAACCGATGAGGGCTGTGGGGATTGATGCGATGAAAACGAGGAGAAAAAGGGTTGTGTTTTGACCCTCCGGGGTCTTCAAGTACTGAGAAGGATGGTAGAAAAGGTGAGGCGCCCCCTTGGCCGCACCTTTGATGAGCCCCCAGACGGGACGGTAAAGCACGCAGAAGATAGCTAGCAGGGTCCCGAAATGGAGCCAGACATCCAGCAGTAAGGCCTGATTTTGAACATGGAGAAAGTGCTGGGCCAGCACAAGGTGCCCTGAACTGCTGACGGGAAGAAATTCTGTGATTCCCTGAAGGATGCCCAGAAGGAAGGCGGAGAGAGAAGAAATCACGGCTTTTCCCCGGAGAGTTTTTCAAGCCAGGCCTCAAAGACATTTCTAAGTGTCTGTTTCAGGGGAATACGTGGCTCCCATCCGGTGGCATTCCTGAACCTTTCAACGCTGACCTCGACCTTTCGAACCTCAGCCTTCCTGAAACGCGCGGGGTCACAGACAACTTCGATGGGCCTGTTGGAAAAGGAGATGAGTGTTTCAAGGATCTTCCTTATGGCAACCACCCGTCCGCTTGCCAAGTTATAGATCCCGCCCGGCGTGAATTTTTCGTAACTCAGCCTGTACCCCCGGACAATATCCCTGACATCTGTGAAGTCCCGGTACACATCGATATCTCCCACGTAAACCCTGGGTTCAGATAGAGAAAGAGTGATTCTGGCGACCTGGCGTGCGAAATCGGAGACCACAAAGGAAGGAGACTGCCCTGGACCGATATGGTTAAAGGGGCGAAAGATGGTGAGGGAGATTTCGCCGCGCTCAAAAAAAGACCAGGCAATTTTTTCAGCCGCCGCCTTGGTAGCTGCATAAAAGTTGGCAGGACGGAGAGGAAAATTCTCACGCAGGGCACCCATCTCTTCACGGACTTTTCCGTAAGCTTCTCCACTGCTGATGAGCACCACCCGGGGGTTACCGCCTGACTCCACGACCGCTTCGAGAAGATTAAGGGTGCCGCCAAGGTTGACGTCAAGGGCCTTTTTCCGGTTTGACTCCGCTACCGGGACAAAAGAGATACCTGCCAGATGGTAGATGAACGTGGGACGAACCGTCCGGATGAGATCAGAAACGGCCTGGCGATTGGTCAAATCACAGGAGATCCAGTGATTTTCCGGCAAAAGGTCCGTTCGTTTGCCTTCAGGAATGAGGTAGGTGGCATGGATGGGTACCTTCAGTGGGGAGAGCTCACTTATGAGGTAGGGCCCGACAAACCCTTCGGCGCCGGTGATAAGGATGGAAGAATGCGGAGCGAGCATTTCTCAGCCGCCGTTCTGTGATTTCAGAACTTCAAGGTCGTGGTCCACCATCATGGTGATCAGTTCCCGAAAATCGACTTCGGGCTTCCATCCGAGGACGGTCCTTGCCTTTGTGCTGTCTCCCACAAGGAGATCCACCTCCGCGGGGCGGAAGTACCGCTGGTCTGTTTTGACGTATTCATGCCAGTCGAGTCCCACGTGGGAAAAGGCAATTTCAACCGCTTCCTCCACGGAATGGGTTTCTCCCGTGGAAACGACATAGTTGTCAGGCTCGGGTTGCTGGAGCATCAGCCACATGGCCTTGACATAGTCCCCGGCAAATCCCCAGTCCCGTTTTGATTTGAGGTTACCAAGGCGTAACTCCCTGGCCAGTCCCAGCTTAATTTTGGCCACGGCGTAACTGATCTTCCGGGTTACGAATTCCATTCCCCTTCGCGGAGATTCATGATTAAACAGGATCCCGGAGCAGGCGAAGATATTGTAACTTTCACGATAATTCACGGTAATCCAGTGGCCGTATACCTTGGCCACTCCGTAGGGGCTTCTGGGATAAAAGGGAGTTTTTTCGCTCTGAGGGACCTCACGAACCTTGCCAAACATTTCGCTGCTTGAGGCCTGGTAAAAGCGGATGGACTTGTCCACCATCTTGATAGCCTCCAGCATTCGCGTTACGCCTAGGGCGGTAATCTCGCCGGTGAGGAGGGGCTGATTCCAGGAGGTTGGGACAAAGGACTGGGCGGCGAGATTGTAAACTTCCTGAGGACGGATGTCACTTAGGGCATGGGCGAGAGAGTTCTGATCGAGCAGGTCTCCTGAAACAATCTCGATGGTGTCCATCAAATGGGCGATACGTTCGAATTTTTCTGTGCTGGCGCGCCTGACTATTCCGTACACCTCATACCCCTTTTCCAAAAGGAATTCCGCAAGGTAGGAACCGTCCTGCCCTGTGATGCCAGTGATCAGGGCCTTTTTCATAATCACTCCTTTTTAAAGATATTCGTTAAGTTTGCCTTCAATCAATGCACGGATTTCGGTCAGCCGCGCCTCACTTTTGGCCTCGAACCTCAGGACGATGGCGGGCTGTGTGTTTGAGGGACGGACCAACCCCCACCCATCGTCGAAAATGACCCTTACCCCGTCTATATCGACCAGTTTGTAGCCGTTTTTGACAAAGTAGTCGCGAACGGCTGCCACGACGTCAAATTTTTTCTCGTCAGGACAGTCGATACGAATTTCCGGTGTGGAAAAGGTTTTGGGGACATCAGAAAGC
>JALTEW010000442.1 GCA_027073795.1 bacterium
AAGGGCATCAAAAAAGGTGACAGGGTAGCGGTTTATCTGCCGATGATTCCAGAACTTGCAATTGCCATGCTGGCTTGCTCTAGAATTGGAGCGATCCACAGTGTGGTCTTTGGCGGATTCTCTGCGGAGTCTCTTCGGGACAGGGTGCAGGATTGTGGGGCAAAGGTTTTGATCTGTTGCGATGGTGCCTTTAGGGGCGCCAAGGCAGTGCCCACCAAACAAAATGTCGATAAAGCCTTGAAGGAATGCCCGAGTGTAGAGGCAAACATTGTCGTGAAAAGGGCCAATATTGACATTGCTTGGGATGAAAAGTTAGATACCTGGTACCATGATGAAATGGCAAAGGTAGATGCTGACTGCCCGCCAGAGGAGATGGATGCGGAGGATCCACTCTTTATCCTTTACACCTCTGGTTCGACTGGAAAACCCAAGGGGGTATTGCACACCACTGGAGGTTATCTTGTCTATGTGGCCCTGACACACAAGCTTGTTTTCGACTACCATGAAGAAGATGTTTTCTGGTGTACAGCGGATATCGGTTGGGTAACGGGGCATTCCTACATTGTGTATGGGCCACTTTGCAATGGCGCGACCTCTATTATCTTTGAAGGCGTGCCTACTTATCCGGATCCAGGAAGATTTTGGGATGTGGTTGAAAAATACAGGGTCACCACCTTTTACACAGCCCCTACTGCTATCAGGGCCATTGCAAAAGAGGGCGATGAATGGGTAAACAAACATGATATCAGCTCTCTCAAACTCCTGGGAAGCGTAGGTGAGCCCATTAATCCCGAGGCGTGGTTGTGGTATTACAATACAATTGGCAAGGGTCGATGCCCCATCGTGGACACGTGGTGGCAGACGGAGACCGGTGGACTTGTCATAACACCGCTCCCGGGGGCTATACCCATGAAGCCAGGGTCAGCTACAGTGCCTTTCTTTGGGGCGGAGCCATGCATCGTGGATGATGATGGAAAAGAACTTGAGGGACCATGCTCAGGTTATCTCTGCATGAAGAGGCCCTGGCCAGGTCTGATGAGGGGGGTTTATAGGAACCCGAAACGTTTCAGGGAGACCTATTTTGAGCAATTTCCAGGTAAATATATGGTCGGAGACGGCGCGCGAAGGGATGAGGACGGCTACTACTGGATTACAGGTCGGATAGATGATGTTATTAATGTTTCTGGGCACAGGATGGGCACAGCCGAGATCGAAAGTGCACTTGTTTCTCACCCTAAGGTGGCTGAAGCTGCTGTGGTGGGTTACCCTCATGAGATAAAGGGAACTTCTATCTATGCCTTTGTTACCTTAAACAGCGGAGTAGAAAGATCCGATGAGCTAAAAAAGGAATTAGTACAACATGTGAGAAAAGAGATTGGCCCAATTGCAACCCCGGAAAAGATTCAGTGGGCGGATAGTTTGCCCAAAACGAGAAGTGGAAAGATTATGCGCAGGATCTTGAAGAGGATTGCCTCTGGAGACATAGAGAATATCGGGGATACCTCTACCTTAGCTGATCCCACAGTCGTTGAAAGATTGGTTGCTGAAAGGATCGCTTAGGAAAAGCTAATTCTTGGGTTTGGCCTTTTAATCTCTTGGAGGTAAAATTTACGTGAAGCTTTATTCAGCGCTGAGATTGGCGGCATAAACAATGGTCAGGGGCTTAAGGTGCAAGGGGATATTCTCCTAATGGATTATCCTAAAATCTTGAGCCTTAAGCCTTGGCCACACTAATATGGTTGCCTCAAATATTTTGAATAATATTCTCGATTCTGCAACGCATGTTGCTATTATAGTTGCAGATTTCAATGGCAAGATTACCCTGTTCAATCAGGGGGCGGTAAATCTGTTTGGATATACTGAACAAGAGGCAGAGGGTAGGAACCTTCAAGAACTTACCTTTTCTATAGAAGACCAATCTTCCAATCTATTTGAGGAAGTTATTGAAAGCTTGAAAAACAGAGGATGGATAGGAGGAAAGTTACTTCGAAAGCATAAGAGCGGAAGGCGCTTCTCTACAATCTCTAGTTTTACTTCTTTTAAGGACACGACCGAAAAATGGAAAGGCATCCTTGAGGTTGCCCAGGAGATGCCACCCGATCTTCTTAACCTGGAGAGGGAGCTCAAAATCTCTAAAAATTTTATGGTGAATATCCTGGAAAGTTCTATTGACGCTGTGGTTACGACTGATATTAAAGGACACATAACCTATGTTAACAGGGCGTTCAGGGAGCTTATTGGGTTACCTGGCCACCAGATTATTGGGAAACATATATCTACTTACTATAAGGACGGCATCGACCAGGCACGCAAAATTATGAATAAACTTAGGGAAAATGGGCGAATCCGGGACTATGAATTTGACATGGAGGTTGGGGGTAAAATTATCCCTATCAGGACATCTGACACGCTTCTTTATGATGACTATGGTGAGATTGTAGGAACTATGGGGGTATTCCAGGATATTACTACCAGGAAGAAACTTTCAGAAGAATTATCTGCTACCCAAGCGGAATTGATTCAGGCAGTTAAGATGAAGGCACTTGGGGATCTTGTAACGGGTGTGGCCCATGAAATCAATAACCCTCTCATGGCATCGGATACATTTCTACACTTATTAGAGAATGAAACCAAGGATAATCCTATGTTGCAAAAGCGGGTTTCCCTGCTTAAACAATGCAACCAAAGGATCAAAAACATTGTGAAAAAGCTCAAGGCATTTTCCATGCAGGCGGGAACTGAATTCACCCCCATGGACGTGAATGAGGCTATATTGTCTGTTTTTGAGATCACACAACAGCAGGCACTGAATCAGCGTATAGAAGTGACACTTAGATTGAGAGAGAATTTGCCGAAGGTGTTAGGTGATAAGAACCAAATTGAGCAGGTTTTATTGAATCTTATCTCTAATGCCTGTGATGCCATGGAGAAAAGTTCGCGCAAGGTATTAGCCATTTACACAGACCTTGATCAGAAAACCCGTCAGGTTAGAATCGGTGTCAAAGATACGGGTACTGGGATAACAGCGGAACAGATAGAACAAATTTTTAACCCCTTTTTCACAACAAAAGACTCTGACAAGGGCATGGGCCTGGGGCTATCTATTTGTTATAGGATTATAGAGGCCCATCGAGGCAAAATCGAAGTTAAGAGCAGATTGAATGAGGGTTCAGAATTTATCGTGATCTTGCCGGCTTATATCGGTACAGGCAAGGTCACCGATGTTACCCATGAGACTGGAGAAAATAATGTCTCGTAGAATTTTGATTGTGGACGACGATATATTGATGCTTGAGGCCTTGCACGATCTCTTCACATCTTCAGACTATGAAGTGAAAACAGCTAATCGGGGGCAGGATGCATTAGAGATATTACAGCATGAAAAATTCGACCTGTTGATCCTTGATGTGGTCATGCCTAAAATAACTGGTTTTGATGTATGTATTGAGGTCCGCAAGCGAAGAGACGAAATGAGTAAAGTTAAGATAATCATGCTTACCGCAAAAGCAGAGACCAAGGGTCCTGACATTGACGAATGTGGATGCAGCCTTTACCTCACCAAGCCCATCGATCCAGGGAAACTGATAGAAATAGTTAAAACTGTCTTAGGAGATTCAGCACAGTAGATAAACATGGAAAATGCGTTGCATTCCGTCTTTTATTACTCACCTGATTTGGCAGAATACGATTTTGGGGCCGATCACCCCTTTAAACCAGAACGAGCCCAGAAAACCCTTGAGCTTTGTAATCGCTATGGGGTATTGAACCAACCCCATATGTCTGTGAAAGAGCCCCCATCTTTAGGGGAAAAACTGCTTCTTCTCGGCCATAGTGAGGAATACCTTGGTGTGTTGCAGCGTATCAGTGAAGGGGAGATATTTGAAGAGATGCTTCAGTTTGGTGTTGGCACAGAGGACAATCCCGCATTGAAGGGAATCTATGATTGGTCAAGGAAATGCGCGGGTGCTACCTGGGAAGGAATGATTGGGTTATTGGATAACGGCATTGATATTGTCTTTAACCCTTTAGGTGGATTTCATCATGCCCATCGATCTCAGGCAGAGGGATTTTGTTACATCAATGATCTTGTGATAGCCATAAAGGAGGCCTTAAATCGCGGTGTCAAGGTCACCTATATTGATATTGACGCCCACCATGGGAACGGCGTTCAAGAAGCATTTTACCGGGAAGACAGGGTCCAATTCATCTCCATGCATGAATCCGGGAAATATATCTACCCATACAGTGGCTATGTAGAAGAATCGGGAGAGGGCAACGGAGAAGGATTCACTGTAAATATTCCATTGCCTCCCAAGACAGATGATGAGCTTTACCTTGAGGCATTCCACCAAATTCCTCTCCCCCTTATTAAGAGATTCAAGCCAGACGTTCTGGTCGCCCAGTTGGGTGCAGATTCCATGATATCTGACCCGCTTACCGATCTAATGCTTACCAACAATTCTTATGCCCAGATTGTCCAGGAATTAAAAGGGTTATGTGAAAAGATCCTTGCAACCGGTGGGGGAGGTTATGACATTTATCGTACTGCCCGTTGTTGGACATTGGCATGGGCTATATTGAACGATATGAATCCGAAGGATGAATTTGCAGGCCTTGTAGGAGGCATGATGTTTGGACCCGAGATGGAGGTGGGTAGCCTTCATGATTTTCCCTACACTGTTACAGGACCGGAAAAAGATCAAATAAGGCAGGAGGTGCACAAAACGCTCTCGGTTCTCTCGCAACGCTATCAGTTGTGACATGATATATTAGGTTCATCCGACTAAAGTACCTGGCGTGATGAAGAGCCATGATTTTTGAGTTTTGTTATGGGTTTCCCCCTCCAAGGGTCCGGTAGAGATGGGATAGTCATAATACGGCAAAATCCTTCTTCTATGGGGGTGAAGGGTCTTGGCAAATCTCATAAGCAGGGTGACCTTTGAGACCTTGGCCCTGTTGATCCCGTCAAAAAAGTCCGCGTCCATCAGCGCAAAAGTGTTTAAATCAGCAGTCTGATGTTTGCCCTTCTGAGTCGTACCATGGTCAGGTGGGAGATTCGCTGTTGTTATCCGTTTCAAGGGGTGTGCGGTATCCGCACTCCTTATTAGGACAACATTTATAGATTCTCTTCCCGATCTTCTTGATAATCAGGTAGGGGGATTTGCATTTCGGGCAGGCCTCATTCACGGGCCGATTCCAGAGGGAAAATTTGCAAGTCGGGTAGCGGCTGCAACTGTAGAAGGTGCGTCCCCGCTTGCTTCGCCTCTCTACCAGCTCTCCCTTCCCACATTCCGGGCAGGGAACACCCGTGCTCTGCTGCTTTTTCAGGGGTTTTGTGTTTCTGCACTCCGGAAACCCCGAACAGGCGAGAAAAGGTCCATAACGCCCTCTTTTGATAACCATGGGGCGACCGCACTTCTCGCAAACCTGGTCAGTCTCCTGTGGGGGCTCCTTCTCCTTTTCTTCCAGGGGGCGTCGGTAATGGCACTCTGGGAAGCCGGAGCAGGCAATGAATTTGCCGTATTTCCCATACCGGATAACCAGGGGTTTACCGCATTCCGGGCAGGTTTCGTCCATCGCTTCCGTTAATATATCGGAACGTTTCAGCTCTTCCTCCTTTTTCTTCACGAGTGGGTAAAAGTCTCGCCAGAAGGAACGAATTAGGGGTTTCCAGGTCATCTTTCCCTGGGCAATCTCGTCGAGCTTTTCTTCAAGCTGGGCGGTAAACTGATAATCCACATAGTGGGAAAAGTGATTTACCAGAAGATCGCTGACAATTATCCCGATCTCTTGGGGCACGAAAGCCTTGCGTATAAGGCGGGCGTAGTCGCGGGTGCGGAGGGTTTGAAGCACAGAGGCATACGTCGAGGGACGGCCGATCCCGTAGCTTTCAAGCGTTTTGATGAGAGAGGCCTCGGTATAGCGGGGAGGCGGCTGGGTAAAGTGTTGGACAGGGGTTATTTCCGCCGTATGGAGGGCGTCGCCATCATTCAGCGCTGGCAGGAGGGACTCTTTCCCGTTATCGTTTAAAACCTTCAGATACCCCGGGAAGAGGAGATGGCTTCCCGTTGCCTTGAATTGGGCGCTTCCGTCATTGGAATCGATAAGAACGGTTTGGGTGTCCCACTGTGCCGGCGCCATCTGGGATGCGATGGTTCGATTCCAGATGAGCTGGTACAAGTCGAATAGCTGGGGAGGAAGAACCGACTGGAGCCGCTCAGGCGTTCGCGTCAGATCGGTAGGTCGGATGGCCTCATGGGCTTCTTGGGCGTTTTTCACCTTGTTCTTGTAAACGCGAGCTCTGGTTAGGGCATACGGTTCCCCGAATTTCTGAAGGATGACTTTTCGCGCGTCATGAAGGGCCTGTTTGGCCAGGTGCACACTGTCGGTTCGCATATAGGTGATGAGCCCCACGGGGCCCTGCCCAATATCGATTCCCTCATAAAGCTGCTGGGCAAACCGCATCGTTCGGGAGGGGGACAGGTTCAGCCTTCGTGAGGCCTCCTGCTGAAGGGTGCTCGTGATGTAGGGGGGAGGAGGGGTTTTTGACATGGTCTTGTGCATGATGGAGGCAACGGTATAGCGCTTTTCCTTTAGGATAGAGACGATCTCCTCGGCCTTTTCCCCTTTTTTGATATCGAATTTTTTAAGCTTTTCCCCCTGGAAGAAGACCAGTTCGGCCTCGAAGGGGGGTTGTTCCCCTTCACCTGTGAATTTTGCCTGGATCGTCCAGTATTCTCTGGGTGTAAAGGCCTGAATTTCCTTCTCACGATCGCAGATAAGCCGCAGGGCCACGGACTGAACACGCCCCGCCGACAGTCCGGTGCGTACCTTCTTCCACAAAAAAGGGCTCAGGGTGAATCCATAGAGGTAATCGAGTACCACCCGGGCCTGCTGGGCATCCACCAGGGGAAGCAGAATGTCCCGAGGGGTTTTAATAGCCGCCTGGATCGCCTCCTTGGTAATTTCGTGAAAGACGATGCGGTGGACAGCGATTTCCTCCCTTTTCCCATTCCCGTCAAGGTCCAGGAGGGAAAGGAGATGGTAGGAGATGGCCTCCCCCTCGCGGTCCATATCGCTGGCAAGGTAAAGGGTATCCACGTTGGAGAGGGCCTTTTTAATCTGATCGATATGCCGTTTCTTTTCAGGGATGACCTCGTACCTGGGTTCGAAATCGTTTTTCACATCCACGGAACCCGACTTGCTCGGCAGGGCGCGGACGTGCCCGTAGGTGGCAAGAATCTGGTAGGAACTCCCCAGAAAACGGCCGAGCGTTTTGGCTTTTGTAGGGGACTCAACGACAACCAGGGCCTTTTTCACAATTTATCTCCTGTATCTGTTATCTTTCGGGCGAAGAACTGCCCTGGCAGGTGGACAATGAGGCCAGAAAGCTCCAAAGAGAGAAGAGCGGGGAGGGCATCCTTCGGGTCAATCTCGCTGACCTCGCAGAGTTGGTCTATTTGCATGGGCTCAGTACTCAAATGTTCATACAGGCGTGCGGCCATGCCGGTCAGTTTTGGCTCAGGCGGCATGGTCTGTTCGGCTTGTGCCTGAAGAGGCAGAGCCAATTCCTCCAGGATGTCTCCCACGTTTTCCACGAGTTTTGCCCCCTGTTTGATGAGGGCATTACACCCGCGGCTGAGAGGGGACTCGGGGGGACCGGGAAGGGCGAAAACCTCCTTCCCCTGTTCGAGGGCCAGGCGGGCCGTAATGAGGGAGCCGCTCCGCCTGGCGGCCTGAACGACCACGACGCCTTTCGCGAGGCCGCTGATAATTCTATTCCTGCGTGGGAAGTTTCGGGGCTCCGGTCTCCAGTTGCAGGGAAATTCAGAGATGACGCAACCCCTGTTGGCAACTTGCGCGCCAAGGTCTTTGTTTTCAGAGGGATAGAAATGGCTGAACCCGGAACCCAGAACCCCGATGGTGCGCCCGCCGGCTTCCAGGGCCCCCAGGTGCGCCTGGGTGTCGATGCCGCGTGCCAGACCGCTTACAATGGTTATGCCTCGTTTCGCGAGGCTGGCTGCGATGGTTCGTGCCAGGCTCTTGCCTCGGTAATCCGCCTGGCGCGCGCCGACGATGGCAATGGCCAAGTGATCCTCCATTTCATAGGTCCCCTGCATGTACAGAAGGGGTGGGGGGCTGTAGATATCTTTCAGCGGGGGTGGATAGTCGGGATCATCGATCGTGACGGTTTTTAAGTGATGCGCCGCTATTTCTCTCCGCTCCGACGAAATGACCTTTTTCAGGTCCGTTTCTGCCACGCGTCTGGCCAGGTTCGGGCGCAGGCCGGTCCTTTCGGCCAGGCGGCTTGCGTGCCGCAGTATCCGTGGGCCTTCGCTTTTGTATTGATCCTTAATGGCAGACAGGTGGGTGAATTGGATGCCATCCACCGTGTTCAACGCGATCAAAATCTCTCTCCAGGGCAACGATTCCATTTTTAGAGGCGTCTTAAATCACGAATTGGGAGAATTGTCAATGTTGTTCTTTCCAGCCGGCTTTTTCCCTTTTGGTTTATAGCCCTTGGCCTTCAGCTCCTTGAAAACCTGTACGATCCATCCCATGGCCCATTTTTTCCCCCTCTCCATGGAGGCAGCCACCATCTTTTCCCTTGCGGCGAGGTAGTGCTGGCCAGCGGGTGTTTGGTAAAATGCCACGAGCTTTTTTAGGTCGTCGAGCGACAGATTTTCAGCGTAAATGGGAACAAAGGAATTAAGAAGTTCTCTGACATCGATACGCTTTTCAAGCTTTTTCCAGTAATCGGCAGGGGCATCCGGAAAGGAATCCTTAAGGGCCCCGATCACCCGGGATTTAATCTCGTCCGCCAGTTTGGTACTGTGGGTGAGGCGCATCAATTTCAGGATGACGGTTTTTTTCTCCCTTGAAACCGGCTGGGCATGTCCAGTGCTGAGCGAAAAGGCAAAAAAGGCAATGAAAGATAACACCCCTATGCAAAGATTTCGTTTCATTGTTACCCCACGTTAGGATTGCAATTTGATTTTTTTGCTTATGACATGTTTTTTTGGGTGGGTCAAGATAAGCATTGAGGATTGAGGACTGGGTAAAAAACATGGTCTGGGTTCGAGATTCAGGGTTAAAACCTCTGAGCACGTCTCAGAGCACCCGGCAGAGGAGTCCTTTCAGGTAGACCGCTTCAGGGAAAGAGAGAAGTACGGGGTGGTCGGGCCCCTGCGTAAGACGGTGAAGGATCTGGACCTCGCGCCCCGCATCCTTGGCCGCCCAAGAGAGGATGCGCTCGAAGGTTGAGGCATCGATACCCCCGGAGCAGGAAAAGGTGGCGAGGATACCCCCTGGGCGGGTGAGTTTCAGTGCCAGGAGGTTGATGTCCTTGTATCCCCTTGTTGCGCGGCCTCGGTGTGCCCGGGTTGGGGCAAGCTTGGGGGGATCGAGGATGCTCAAATCAAACTGACGGCCCATGTCCCGGAATTTTCTCAGGACCTGAAAGACGTTGCCCCTGATGGGTTCATCCGGGATGTCGTCGAAATGATTCAGTAAGAGATTTCGCGCGCCCATGTCGAGGGCTTCCTGGGAGGTATCGATCCGTGTGATGCGTTTTGCCTTGCCCTTTGCCACATGAACTGAGAACCCTCCTGTGTAGGAAAAGGCATCGAGGACGGATTTCCCCTCCGCGTAACGGGCAATGATGGCCCGGTTTTCACGCTGGTCAAGATAGAATCCCGTCTTCTGCCCGAGGTTGGGATCCGTGAGAAAACGAAGGCCATTCTCCCGGATCTCGATGAATTCGGGAAACCCCTTCCCCGCAAGCAGGCCCTTTCGGACAGGCAGCCCCTCTATCTTTCGGATATCACTGTCGTTTCTTTCGATGATGCCTCTGGGGTGAAGCAGTGACAGCAGCATGCCCACGATCTCGGATTTCATGCGTTCCATCCCGGGATTCAGGGTCTGTATGACGAGGTAATCGGCGTAGCGGTCCACGATAAGGCCGGGGAGAAAATCCGATTCGGAAAAAACCACGCGATAGGCGTTCGTCTGGGGATCACTGCCCAGCAGGGCGCGCTCTGTTAGGGCATTTTGAAAGGTTGTTTCGAAATAGGATGGAGGCACCGGCTGGTTCCCCCACCAGAAAAGGCGAACCGGAATGGGAGAAGCGGGATTGTAAAACCCGGACGCTAAAATGTTGCCCGTTTTGTCGGCAACCTTGACGATATCGCCGGGATCAACCCTGCCTCGAACCTCTCGGATCGCGCCAGAAAAGATCCAGGGGTGATGCAGAAGAACAGATTTTTCCTTTCCTGCTTTCAGGATTACCGTGGCCATTGATATTTTTCATACCACATTTGACGGTGAAGGCGAAATCGGTCTATCACACCCATACCAAAAACTCCTTCTTTAAGGTTAATAACACACGGGGTAATATACAAGGTGAAAAGCGGGCGTTGGGTTTTTCCATCATCCAATTGAATTCAAGATATAACTCCTATGCTAAATCCCGGCTAAACCGGGGGGTACGATTTTGCTCCGCTGATTTTTTACGCAAATGGGTTAAAGTCGGGCTAAGTCGTGCTTTTCCTTTGGGCGAATGCCTCCAGCTTATCCTGACGCTCGGGGGCGGATACGGTTGACAGGCAGGCCTCCACTTCATAGTCCATCAGCGCCTCCAAGCTGACCTCATGAGCCATATTGAGCCCCTTCTTGATGAGGTTGATGGAAAAGGCTGAATTTTCCGTGATTTTGGTCGCCATTTTCATGGTCTCTTCCATGAGCTTCTCGTCCGGGACGGCCTTGTTCACGAGGCCAATGCGTTCCGCCTCCTTCCCGTCGATGTAGTCACAGGTAAACAGCAACTCCTTGGCCTTTCCGGGCCCCACCAGGTCCTGGAGCAGGCGCATAGCGCCGCCGGTCACTGAAGAGGATACCCTTGCCTCGGGGGAGCCGAATTTGGCGCTTTCCGCGGCAATTCTTATGTCACAGGCAAGGGAAAGTTCGTAACCAGATCCCAGGGCGTAACCGTTGACTGCGGCGATTGTTGGTTTGGGGGATCGAATAATTTCCCGTGAGATCTCCTGAAGGTGTACAAGGTAGTCTCGATAAGCGGTTAACGCGCGCCCTTTTGAGTCCTTCAGGTCCGCACCGGTGGAAAAGGCGCGGCCTTCCCCCGTGAATATCATTACCTTGATAGAGGTATCATCCAAGGCGTCGTGCAGGGCGTCCTGAAGGTCCAGCCAGAGCTGCTTGTTCATGGCGTTTAATACCTTGGGGCGATTGAGCTTAATGATGGCAACCCCCTCTTTTTTTTCGTAGGTGATGCATTCGTAGTTCATGCTGTCCTCCTTTAGGGTTAAAGAATTATGCGGGCGTCAACAATTGACGCGCCCTGATCGTGCGCGATAACGGGATTCAGGTCCATTTCCATGATTTCCGGGTGCTGTACGGCCAAGTGCGAAATCCTCACGAGGATTTCCTTGAGAACCTTGATGTCTCTCGGAGCCTGTCCCCGAATTCCCTTCAGCAGGGGGAAACCTTTGATTCGGCTTATCATCTCCCCTGCGTCTTCATAAGTTAAGGGAGCCACCCTGAAAATCACGTCTTTTAGAACCTCAACAAAGATTCCCCCAAGGCCGAACATAACAACGGGTCCAAACTGCCTGTCCCGTGTCATTCCAATGATACATTCTTGCCCCTCTTTTGCCATGGGCAAGACGAGGATTCCCTCAATTTCTTCCCTGGACGTGACCTTCAGGGCGTTCCGGGTGATTTCGTCAAAGGCTATTCCCACCTCTTCTTCAGATGTCAGATTGATTTTGACCCCACCCACATCGGATTTATGAACGATGGCACGGGAAACGATCTTCATTGCTACAGGGAACCCGATCTTTTTAGCGGATAGGATGGCATTTTCGGCGTCCTTCGCAAGAACCGCCTCGGGGATTTCGATACCATAAGCCTGAAGTACCTCACGTGCCTCTGTCTCCAGAAGTGTGTGAACATTCTTCTCTTTGAGTGTCTTGAGGAGGGAAGAGACCGATTCGGCACGTCCAGATATGGAAGGTGTGGGTGAAGCTTCTGCTACGCCGCGGATTTTTTCCGCTGCCTGGGCCAGCCTGGAAAGGCAGAAAGCGGTTCTCTCCGAAGACGCAAAGACCGGGATCCCATTCTCCCTCAGGATTTTCAGGGACTCGAATGGCTCGTGTGCAAAACTGGTGTGAACGATAATGGGTTTCTGATAGGTTTTTATAAATCCGGTGAGGTCTTTCGCGGTTTGAATCTCGAGCGCCTCCACATGGGGGGCGATAATCTCCTTGAACCCACCGAAAAAACCCGTGATGTAGATGGCGTCCACCTCACCGCTTTCCATACAGACCCGGCAGCATTCTGTTATCATGTGGGGGTTTTCTTCCGCGGTTCCTCCGTAATCGATGGGATTGTGCGCAGGCATTCCCTTGAGAAGAAAGGGACGAATCTTTTCCTGTGTCTCCTCGGAAAGAACCGGAACCTCCAGCCCATGCGCCTCGGCATTGTCGGCGGCCACGGAGTTGTCTCCCCCCCCCTCCGACATAATGGCAACCCGCTTCCCCTTCGTGAGAGGGAGTTTCGAAAAACACTCAGCCAGATCGAACATCTCATCCACATTAAACACCCGGATGATGCCCGCCTGTTCAAAAGCCGCCTGCACGATCTGGTCGTCCCCCGCCAGGGAACCCGTGTGGGATGCGGCGGCCCGGGCGCCAGCGCCGGAACGCCCCACTTTCAGGGCAATGGTCGGTTTTTTGCGGGTAACCCTGCGGGCGACTTCTACCAGTTTGCTGCCCTCCTTGATGCCTTCCATATACATGCAAATGACCTTCGTGTCCGGGTCGTTTCCGAGATAGTCGATGTACGCGTCAAACTTTACACCGATGGCGTTTCCCGCACTGATAATCTTGCTGAAACCAATTCCCTGAACCTTCGCGTAATGCGTCAGGGAGTCGATGATATTCCCGCTCTGGGCAATGATGGCGACAGGACCCGGGTCAATGGGAGGCACGCCTAACAGGTTCATCCGCGCGGCCCGGCTGAACATGCCACTGCAGTTGGGCCCGATGATCTGAAGATCTCCCTTTTGGGCGTTTTCAAGGATTTGGGCCTCGATTTTCTTACCCTCTTCCCCCGTTTCTCCTAATCCCGCGGTGATGATGATGGCGCCTTTGGCCTGTTTTGCGACGCTTTGGGTAATGACATCGGGAATCAACGGGGCGGGAATCACAATCATGACCAGATCGACCGGTTCCGGCACCGCATCCAGCGAGGGGTAAGTCTTACGACCGAACAGCATGTCTCGCTTAGGGTTAATCAGAAAGATTTTACCTTCGTAGCCGCCTTCGATTAGGCTTCGCGTCCGGCGCTCAGCGGCCTTTCCGGGGGTTTCTGATGCCCCGACGATGGCGATGGAAGAGGGGTTGAATATCTTTTCCATACTCGAATTCATGACAGGATCCTTTCGCTGCATTTATTCTTTCACTTTTAAAGCATCATGAAAGATTTTTTACGTTATAAATAGGATATTTGTGTTTGTCAAGTTATCGACACGGAAATAATGGGCTGTTTCAGGTTAAACAGATGGTGAAACGATTGAGAGGAAAAGTGTGGGTATAATGGACCCGAAAGCTTTATGGCCAGTAAAATTACGTATCGGTCTGGGACTGCCCGCGCGAGACCAGGAAATTATCTACAGATGTGGGGGTTCTTCTTCCCCGGTTTTGTAGGTTTGCATGAGATGGATCAGGTTGAAGTGGTTGATGGTAAAGTGGGCCAGGATGGATGAGAGAAGGGAACCGGTTGCGAGGAAGAGACCGCCGAGGAGGTATCCCATAACCCAACCCATGACGCCCCAGAGCAGGAAGGGGCGTTTCCCCCCGTAGTGCAGGAATCCAAACAGCAGGGAACTGGCGTGGATGCCAATAAGTTGAAGCAGTGCCCCCCTGAACAGCAGCTCCTCTCCGATAGAGGAAACGATGGAGAGGATGACAATGTCGGTAAAACCGAGATGGGGAAGAAAACGAGCGATGTTCGCGTTGAGCCTTGAAAAAAGGGGGAATTTGTCAAGGAAATGGCTGCCAACAATAACAATACCTCCCAGGGCAATGCCTGATATGATAACCCAGATGGTGGAAACCGATGCCCACAGAGGGGATACACGCCAGAGGGAGAGTTTGAAGATGCTGGACAGAATGAATGCGATGAGGCTTAAAAAAACATAGAAGAGAATGATGCTCAGATTTTTCATGACAGCGCGTCAGGGTTTTCTGGCAGAGATAAGGGTGTTCCCCCTGCTGAGGGGAAAGGTTTCTTCGAGGGTAAGCCCGGCGTGCTCGAGCCATTTGCGTGCCGCCGAAAGAGAAAAACAGTCCCCCCTCGGGGTACCGATCATCATGAGAAGTCTGAAGAGGACCGCCTCGCGAGGGCCAGTTTCTTCCTCGTCGAGAAAATAGTCAAGGAGCAAGAGGTTGCCAGCCGGTTTCAGGCGGTATGCCGCTTCCTCAACCAGTCGCTGGTTGTCTTCGGCAGGATAGATGTGGATAAGGTGTGAGATGAGAATCCGGTCAAAAGGACCTTCGGGGAGAGGATCGGTATAGGCATTGCGAGGCACCAGGATGATCCGTTTTGCTCCTGTCTCATCCGCAATGATTTTTTTTGTCAGGTTCGTGGCATCCGGCAGGTCAAGCAAGGTAACGGTCAGGGCCTCAAAGCGCTGAACGAGAGACAGGGCAAAGCCCGCCCCACCGCCTCCGATGTCGAGCAGATGGTAAATCCCCTCCCACTTCAGGAGGGACATAACCTCCGGGGCGAGAAAACGGGTGTGGGCGCGCATGGCCCGAAGGAATATCTCCAAAGACTCCGGATAACGCGCGAGATCTTCCTCAGGGGGATTGGGGCTGTGGCCCGTGCGAATTCCCTCTTCCAGTCGTTCCCAGACGTTGTAGAGGTGATCGTGATGAATCAGATCCCAGCGAAGTTCAGGGAAACGCTCAAAAAGGCGCCGAATTTCCTCTTTGATAATATAGGCATGGTCCTCTTTCTCGAAGATCCCGAGGGCGACAAGGGCGTTGATCAGGAGTCGGATCCCCCTTTCGGAGACGTGGTGCCGGGTTGAAAACGCCTCTGGAGAAATGGATTTGTAAGGCGGGGTAAACAGGCCAATCTTTCCAGCAGTGGTCAGGACCCTGGCGGCGGCATACCCTCCTACCATCTCCAGAAAAGGGAAAAGCGGGGAGAAGTCATCCGTCATTTTTCAGGAGATGGTGGCGACATCTTGTCGGGGTTCTGCCTGGGAGATAGGGGTGCTGGAAACGATATCACGCAGGGCTGAGAGGAGGGCTTGATTGTCCTCACGGTTCTTGATGCCAATGCGGATGTGGTGGTTGCCCATTCCCCGGAAGGAGCCACAATGGCGAACCAGTATTCCCCTCTTCCCGAGAGAGAGGTAAAGGTCATCTGCGGAAAGGGTTTCCGATTCAATGGATACGAGGAAAAAGTTGGCTTCCGAAGGGAGGGAATGAAGCGTGGATAGCCGGTTGATTCCATCCATGAGCCGCTGCCGCTCCTCATAAATGAAAACCTTGCTTTTTTTCAGGTGCACGCCACCATCCTGAAGGCAGTAAATGCCCGCCGCCTGTGCCAGTGCGTTAACATTCCAGGGGGGAAGGTAGCTCTTCCAGCGAGAAATAATGCCTGGTGCGGCAACAGCGTATCCAAGCCTTAGGCCGGGGATCCCGTATGATTTAGTCATGGAGCGAAGGATGATCAACGACTCGTGCCGGGAGACCCATGGAATGGCGGATGGCCTTTCTGTAAAGGGGAGGAAGGCCTCGTCCAGGATGACGAAGGTGCCCTGTTTCTCCGCCTTGTCAAGGATTGATTCAAGGGCCTCGGACTCCAGGCACTGGCCCGTAGGATTGTTGGGTTGGCAGAGAAAAAGGGTCGTGTGGGAGACGATATTGGAAAGGATGGCCCTGGTATCCAGCGCGAAGCGGTCGGTGTCAGCCGGGGGGACATGAAGAATGTGCCACCCGTATATCTCGCACACCCGCTCATATTCAATGAAGGAAGGGTATGGAATGACGGCGCGTTTGTGGGGTAGCAGGGGGATAAGGGAAAAAAGCAGATCGGTGCTGCCGTTCCCCACAATGATGTGACGGGGAGAGAGGTTATGAAGGGCTGCTATCTCACCGGTCAGGGTTTTTGCATCGATCTCCGGATAGGACGGGATGGTTTTCAGGGCGCGAGTCAGGGTTTCCATGAGGCCGGATGGGGGCCCGAGGGGGTTGATACTGATGCTGAAATCGAGCAGCTTCTTCCCGATTAGGCTGTTTCCGAAGATCCGGACCACTTCGTCCGAACCGCCATGACGGGGCGGTTTGATTCCCCCCTCTTTGACAGGCGGGGAGATCATGTGCCCAGCCCCTGTTGAATAATCTTGGTTACTCTTTCCATATCCAGCGCCTCCGCCACGGTCTTTGCAAGCCTTTCCACGCTTTCCGCCAAACGTTGCCGGTAGAAGGTCCCCAACCGCTGAAGGGGTGGAAGCCCCTTTTTCTTTCTCAGGTTGTTCAGAAATGTGTGTCGGAAATCGTCATTATCGAAAATCCCGTGTAAATAGGTGCCCCATACGTTTCCCTCTTCGTTCTCCGCCCCGTCCGGCACCGTGCATGGGTGCTGGTTTCTCTCAAGAATTTCAAAAAGGGGATGTGCCCGTGGGCCGGGCCGTGTGATCCCCATGTGGATTTCATAGCCTTCGAGAGAAGCGCCCGAATAGG